>JANOWA010000213.1:0-21239 GCA_031417675.1 Methylotenera sp. | reverse complement strand
GTGCTGGCAATAAACAAGTATTTGCCGATGTAACCATTCCTGCAGGTCAAGCAGCGATTGTTTCGCCAGGTCAAAGCATTGCGTTTACAGCAACCTCTCCTTCTACAGGTGCAACAGATCTGAAAACAGATGCAGTCATTGTAAATACTGTGCGAAGCGTGGTGTTAACGCCTAACAATATCGGCCAAGTGTTCCCAGGTGGTAGCGTTGTATATACACACACCATAACCAACACTGGTAACGTGACGGAAACTAACATTGCGCTAACACTGGCAGAATCACAAGCGACGGGCTTTACCTCAATTGTTTATATCGACGCGAATAACAATAATGTGGTTGATACGCCGCCTGATACGGTTGCTGGTAGCATCTCGCTTGCACCGGGCGCAAGCTTGCAATTGTTGGTAAAGGTAACCGCAGGCTCTGGCGTGGGTATTGGTTTAGTTGATACTACGACCTTAACTGCAACGACTACAGGTACGATTAATGCGATCGTTGCACCACCTGTTGTGATTGCAGCGGATGCAACAACTGTTATCGCTGGTAATTTAGTGTTGCTTAAAGAGCAAGCACTAGATGCAAATTGCGATGGTACGGCCGATGCTGCCTTTGGCACCGCTACCATTACAACTGGCGCAATTCCGGGTGCTTGTATTCGCTACCGAATCACAGCAACCAACAACGGCAACGCCAACGTAACTGGTTTGGTGGTAAGCGACAGTACGCCAGCAGCAACCACTTACAGCAATGTAGTGCCAGCGGCAACTGTTCCAGTTAGCACAATTACCGCGCCTGCCAATGCCGCTACAGGCACTATCAGCGCCACAGTCGGTACGCTTACGCCATCAGCGTCGGTGGTACTTAGTTTTGGTGTCAAAATTAATCCGTAAGCTTTAGGACTTTACCAACTTGGGGAGAGCGTGCTCTCCCCATTTTTTAAGCACATTTGTTTAAGTGTGATTAAAAAATTTAAAAGTAAAAATCTAATATAAATTAGCGCACAGGCAAGTATGGCTGTGCCAATTTTAAATGTTTAATCAAGACAATCATTTAGGGGAAAGTTAGTGCACAAAACAATCGCACGCGCAGCACTACTTTTTCTGCTGTCCGTTACGATGGCACACGCCGCACCGCTTGCTGGCACCACTATCAACAATCAGGCACAGGCTAGCTATTTAGATACCAATGCAGCATTTTTTAGTACAATCGTTTCTAACACTGTCAAAGTTATTGTTCAGCCAGTAGAAAACGTGTTGGTGCAATTTCCGCAAACGGTGTTTCGTGCGCCTGGCTCATTTGCCGCATTACCATTTCGCGTCACTAACACAGGCAACGTCACCACAAACTATACTTTAGCTTACAGTAATTTAGCTGGCGATAGTTATGATTTGGCCAGTCTAACGTTGTATAGCGACTTAAATGGCAACGGCATACCTGACCCTGGTGAGCCGATTATTGCACTTGGTGGCAATGTTACCTTGACCCCAGGACAAAGCTTGGATGTGGTGTTACAAGGCTTGGTTGGTGCAGGCGTGTCATTAACGCAAAACGCGTTGGTCAGCTTTACCGCCACCAGCACCTTGCAAGGCGCCACGCAAACGGTTACCGATACAGTCACCACCGCGCAAGGCGCGTCGATGTTGATTTCTAAAAAAGTTTCTTTGCTTACAGCAAGTCCGAATAACACGCTCACTTACGACTTAACCCTTACCAACACTGGCACTAGCACTGCCACTGGCATAACCGCAACTGTCGATGGTGTTCTAGGTTCGTGGATTGTGATGCGTGATATTATTCCACCCAATACCACTTTTGCGACACTAGGCGCAGCTGGGCTGGCCACACCGCTTTATCACTTGCAAGGCAATCCGCAAAATGATTACAGCACCTTACCGCCAGCGAGTCTAGCTACCGTTGATGCGGTTGGCTTTGGTTTTACATCCATCAACGCTGGTCAAAACGTAACGCGCAGCTTTAGCGTTAAGATTAACGCCAATGCCTCAGGCAATATTTTTAATACTGCGCAAACCTTTTATAACGACGGTGTCAATATTGCGAATGCGACGATAAACTCCAATCAAACCAGAACTTTCGTTCCCGTCGCGCCGCCAACCATCAATTTTTACGCGAACAACAGCTATAGCACAGCCGTTAATGTTGCCACCACCTCAACGCCGATACTTTACGTGCGGGCAGATGCAGCGCAGTGTAATGCTAATCCGAATATAGCAGAGACATATACGGTAATTATAAAATCAGCACTGACTGGCGATATTGAGAGCACTACTTTTACCGCCGTTGAAACAGGTTTAAACACGGGCGTGTTTGAAATAACCGCTGGCGTGCCGTTAACTAGCAATACAGTTCAATTTCAACTCAATAATGGTGTGCTGAGCGTTACTAAAAATGACAATATTACTGCCAGCATGATGGGTTGCGGCAATTCGGCAATTAATGTGAATTTGCTCATCGACCCATTCGGGGTGGTGTATGATGGCCGAAATAATTTGCCAGTGGCGGGGGCAAAAGTCACTTTAATTGACTTGGCGACAGGCTTGCCCGCCATTGTATTTTTTGCCGATGGCAGACCAGGTGCGCCCAATTTTGTGATTACGGGTATTAATGGTCAATACGAGTTCCCTGCGGTGGCACCTAGTACATATCGACTCGACGTGCTGCCACCAGCCGCTTATAGCTTTCCATCACAGCTGGCACTCGCGCTTTTGCCAGGTAATCGAAAATCAGACATTAACGGCTCTTATGGTAAAAGCTTTATTTTAAATTTGGCCACAGGCCCAGTCAATTTTGATATTCCACTAGATGCGAGTGCGTTAGCCGATTTATTTATCGAAAAAACCGCCTCGCGCAGCACGGTAGAGATTGGTGATTTTGTCGATTACAGCGTGACTGCAAAAAACACCAGTGGCCAAATTTTGGGGCAAATATTTGTATTCGATAACTTGCCAGCAGGCTTTACTTATGTGCCGAATAGCTTGCGCATAAACGGTGGCAAGCAAACCTTGAATACACCGCCACTGCCATTAACTGAGCCAGATGGCGGGGTAGGGCCAAAATTGGTGTTCCATGTGGGGGCGATTCCTATCGCCAGCACAATCACCGTCACTTATCGGGTGAAAGTGGGGGTGGGCGCACTGCAAGGCAATGGTATAAATACTGCGCAAGCCACTACAACGCTTTCTACCGCAGGCAATCTTGGCAAAGTAAGCAATATTGCCACCGCGTTGGTCAAGATATTGCCTGGTGTATTTAGCAACCGCGGATTTATTTTGGGCAAAGTATTTGCCGATTGCAACTTAAGCAAAGCGCAAGATGAGGGTGAGCGCGGCGTGCCTGGTATTCGCTTATACATGGAAGATGGCACTAATGTAATTACCGATAGCGAAGGTAAGTTTAGCTTTTATAATATCCGCCCGCAAACGCACGCGCTTAAGTTAGACAATACGACACTACCGCAAGGTGCTGTTCTAGAAGTCTTGGATTTTAGAAATGGCAACGATGCTGGCAGCCGTTTTGTGGATATGAAAAGTGGTCAATTACTGAAAGCCAACTTTGCCATTGCTGGCTGCGATGCAAGTTTGCTAACAGAAATTGACCTACGTGCTAAACAAATGATTGGCACCCCAGAAAGTCAATCTGCGGTAGAAGCCTTATTTCGCGCTAATAGCGACATTCAAACTATAGACGAAAAAGCCCAGCCAGCTAGCGGTGTGGTCGGTAAAATGCCAGTCAATGGCGCATTGAATAGCTTGCCAACTGATGCCAACAAAGCGCCTGTTAGTAGCGAGAATCAAGCGAGAGAGCTAGCCATTGCCACGGCAAGCGAAGCAGCCAATGTCGCTGCCAAAGCTGCCGATGTAAGCAATGTCGCCGCCAATAAGCCGTTAGATATAGACACACTACTACCGACGCTTGATAACAGCTTACAAATTTTGTCGCCAGCGGACAAGCTGGTACTTGGCGTGGCACAAACTAATGTGCTGGTAAAAGGCTCAAATACTGGGTCACTTAATTTACGCGTTAATGGCAGCAACATTGCGGTAACGCGCGTCGGTAAAAAAAGCGTGTTGGAATCGACCCAAGCACAAGCGTGGGAATATGTAGGCGTGGATTTAAAACCTGGCTTGAATACGCTAGAAGCTGAACAGCTTGATAGTTTAGGCAATGTGCGCGGCCACATTATTACGCAGGTCACGGTGCCAGGCAAAATTAGTCGCGTTAACATTAATGTGCCGCAAAATGGTGTGCCAGCCGATGGTAAAACCGTCACCAAAGTTAAAATAAGCCTTGTCGATGCGGATGGTGTGCCAGTACGTACACGCGTGCCCGTTACCTTGCAATCGGGCATAGCTGGCTGGCAAGCGCTAGACTTAGATCCAAAAGAGCCAGGCATACAGCTGTTTGCTGAAAATGGCGAAATTACTGTGTCCATTACATCGCCTATAGAGCCAACCGTGGCAGAGATACAAGTTTCGGCGGGCAATATTAACAGTAAAACGTTTATCAAATTTATCCCTGAATTGCGCCCTTTGATTGCCGTTGGCGTGATAGAAGGCGCAATCAACTTGCGTCATCTAGGCAATAACGCTTTGCAGCCCGCGCGTACGCAAGATGGCTTTGAGCAGGAATTGCGGCATTTTTCAAGCACCAGCGCCAATGGAAAAACTGCCGCTGGCGCACGAAGTGCCTTGTTCTTAAAAGGGAAAATCAAAGGCGATTACTTACTAACGCTGGCTTATGACTCAGACAAAGCGCCAAAAGATCGCTTATTCCGCGATATTCAGCCCGATGAATTTTATCCTGTTTATGGTGATGATTCAGTAAAAGGTTACGATGCACAATCCACAGGGGCGCTGTATGTGCGCGTGGATAAAGGTAGTTCGTATGCCTTATATGGTGATTTTACTACGCAAGCACAAGCGCGTGCTGGGCAGACTGCCACACAGCTAAGCCAATATAACCGAAGCCTGAACGGTGCGCGCGGTCATTATGAGAATGAAAAAGTAAGTGGCAACGCCTTTGCTAGCCGCGGCGTATCACGCAGATTTACCGACGAATTTCCAGCAAAAGGCGTTTCTGGTTTTTACGTGTTGACCAATACCAATATCATTGCTAATAGTGAAAAAATTGAAATTTTAACGCGCGATCGCAATCAACCTGCGGTGATTATTAAAACCGAGCAGTTGACGCGTTTTACCGATTACGAAATTGAGCCGCTGACAGGGCATATTTTGTTTAAAGCGCCAATTTCTTCACTCGACGCTAATTTTAACCTCAACTCTATTCGTGTCGATTATGAAATTGACCAAGGAGGCGCGCAGTTTTGGGTGTATGGCATAGATGGTCAAGTGAAAGTGACCGACAAAATTGAATTGGGCGGCACATATGTGCGCGATGAAAATCCGCAAGAAAAATTCACTTTAAAAGGCGCTAATATTGGTGTAAAACTTGGCGAAAAAACTATATTCACAGCCGAAGTCGCGCAAACCGATACGCTCACTTCTGGCACAGGTAATGGCGCGCGCATAGAGCTTAAACATGAGGATAACAACTTGAAGGCGAGCGCTTTTGTGGGCAAAACGGAGGCTAAATTTGATAACCCAAATGCCTTGCTCAACAAAGGACGCGGCGAAGCAGGTGCCAAAGCGGAGTATCGGCTTAATGAATTAACGCGCTTGAAAGCTGAGGCGATTCGTAGCGAAGATAGCGTTAGCAACGGTCATCGCGATGGTGCGTTGGTAACCGTTGAGCATAATTTTAGCAGCACGCTGATTGGTGAAGCTGGTTTGCGTTACAACAAAGAATCCACCGCCGCTGCCGATAACAGCACGCTAGGGGCGGCCAACCCAGGCGAGCAAGTAATAGCGCGGATTAAATTATCGGGCGAAATGCCAGATGTGCCAAAACTCACAGTTTTTGGCGAATATGAGCAGGCGATTACAGATTCTGGCAAGAAGATGGCCGCCGTTGGGGGCGAGTATCGCTTGTTTGAGCAAACCAAGCTTTACGCCAAGTATGAGTTTATCTCTAGCTTAGGCAATCAATATACGCTAAATAATTTTCAGCAGCGCAATGCCACGGTGTTTGGTATTGATAGTGAATACATGAAAGAAAGCCATGCTTTTAGCGAATATCGCATGCGCGATGCAGTGACTGGACGCGAGGCTGAGGCGGCGATTGGCTTGCGTAATGGTTGGAATTTAACCGATGGCATCCGCCTGCACACCAGTTTTGAGCGTATCGCCAGCGTGAATGGTAATACACAAGAAAGCACCGCCGTGACAGGCGCAATTGAATATACCGCCAACCCCGATTGGAAAGGTACAGCGCGCTTGGAATATCGCACCGATGGTAGCGCTGACAGTATTTTGAATACGCTAGGCTTAGCTTACAAACTTAATAATCAATGGACACTGCTAGGCCGCAATGCCATCGCATTACAAAGTTACAAAGCGGGCGGCAATAAAAATGAAGACAGATTGCAAATTGGCGCAGCGTTTAGAGAGTTTGAAACCAACCAATTAGATGCCTTAGGTCGCTACGAATTTAGATATTTAAAAGATAACACTGGTGTATTAGACACGCAGCGCACTGCGCATATCGTATCGACGCATATTAATTATCAGCCAGAAGCAGACCTATCTTTTGCTGGCCGCTACGCGGGCAAATACGTGCTAGAAGATTCTAATGGCATTAATAGCCACAGCACATCGCATTTGCTAGGTGCGCGTGCTGATTACGATTTTAAACGCGATTGGACGGTTGGCTTAAATAGCAGTGTGCTATTTAGCGGTAATTTTAATAGTCGCCAATATGCCATTGGTGGCGAGCTGGGTTATTTGGCCATGAAAAACCTTTGGGTTTCAGCGGGCTACAATATTTTCGGTTTTAAAGACGACGAACTAGCAAGCGAAGACTATACTAACCAAGGCTTGTTCTTGCGGTTGCGTTATAAATTTGACGAGAATTTACTTAAATGAATTTAATGACTTCTTTTTTGCGCGCTAAACAAAACCTGACGTATATCAGCTTGCCATTGCTGGCTTCACGTTGCAAAGGCATGGCATTTATTGGTTTGCTTGCATCATTTAGCGCACTTACAGCACAAGCGCATACTACAACCACTAAAACCACTAGCACGCCAACTGTGGCGATTGGCGGTACTGCAACTTACACCATTAGTTCGAATGCAAATGGCACCACTGCATCGGTGGTTGGCTTACAGCTTACCGACATACTGCCAACTGGTTTAACCTATTTATCAACCACTTCAGTCACCCTGTTAAACACTAATGCCACGCGCACTGCTGTAGTTAATCCAGCAGTGGGGGCAACAGCACCCACGTGGGGTACATTTACCAACGTGCTTGCGAGTGGTGGAGTTGCAGCGGGCGCAGAACAAATCATATTTAATGCAACTGTTGGCCCAACCACTGCTTGTGGCGCTAGAACTAACAATGTGATTCAAACAGCTGGCAATGTTCACACCAATACTAATGCTTTAAATACCGCTAGTATTAATATTACTGGTAGTGGCACGGCTAATTTAGTGGTGACTAAAGTGACCACTACGCCCAATGTGGCGCAAGGCGGTACGGCTGGCTACACGCTTACTGTTACCAATACTGCAGCGGCTGGTAGTTGTCCCGCCACTGGTGTCACTATTACAGATACATTACCTACAGGCTTTACTTATGCAGCTACAGGTACCATTGCGCTAAATGGCGGCACGGTTAGAACTACCACTCTTGCATTTCCTACCGCTAGTACCTTCACGCTAACCCCAGTTACCACTACGCCAGCAGCGGGGGCTACTGCACCCGTTTGGGGTAATTTTGTTATTCCGCCTGGAGGCAGCATTACACTGCCTTTTACTGCTACTGTGGGTGCGGGCGTTGCTGCGGGCATTTACAGCAACAGTGCCAGCACTGCCACTACAGCCGCTGGCGCAACTATTACCAATTTTAACGGTGCAATTAATACGGTTGATGATGTAAAAATATTTGTGCCGACATTTCCGATTCTTACTAAGTCATTTTCACCTACAACTGTGCTAGTCGGCCAAACGGCAAAAATAATCTTTAAAGTGGATAACAGCGCTGCAACTACTATAAATCGTACTGGCATTAGGTTTAGAGATACCTTAACCGCGCCGCTGACTATTGCTAATCCACCTTTGCCTACTAGTATTAATTGCGGCACGCCGACTTTCACTGCTGTAAATGGTGGGGCACCTTTTACTGCGGCTGCTATTAGCGTTGCAGCAGGTGCAGTGTGTACCATTACTTTGACTGTGAACGTCGGCGCAGCAGGTACGCGCAGTAATACAACTGGCAATATAGGCAGCTTACTCGGCGGTTTAATCAATAGTGTCACCCTGCAAAACTTAGTTGTGACTAACCCATTAGCACCCACTATTAGCAAAAGCTTTAGCCCTAACCTTGTAGCAACCACTGTGCCCAGCGTGTTGACTTTTACTTTGGTTAATACTAACGCTGTGGCAATTAATGCGGTCGCATTTACTGATACTTACCCCGTCATTAGTGCTGCTGCAAAAGTAACCAATACCGCCACACCCGCCGCCGCTTTTACTGCGGCTAGCATTACAGCTGGTTGCACCGGCACGCTTACCGCAGCAGCCAATGGCGCAAGTATCGCGCTAGCAGCTGGTGTGATACCTGCTAATACCACCTGTATTATTAGGGTAAATGTAGTGGCAAACGGCGTAGGCAGTTACAATAACACCACCTCTGCGGTAACTACTGTTAATAATGGTGCTACTTCAACTGGCCTTACTGCCAGCGCTACTTTGACCGTACAAGCCGCCGTACCCCCTTTTATTGCTAAAGCCTTTTCACCTGCTGCCGTGGGTACGGGCGACGTTTCAACATTAACGTTTACTATTTCCAACCCTAATAACGTGGTTATAGGTGCTATCGCGGGGGTTGCGTTTAGCGATACTTATCCTACTAATGTGGTGAATGCGCCTTCGCCCAATGTGGTGAATGGTTGTGGCGGGGTTATTACTGGTGGCACGGCGGGTGGCAATAGCATCGCACTCAGTGGAGGCTCGATTGCCGTTGGCGGCAGCTGTACTATTTCTGTTGATGTGCTTAGTGCCACAGCAGGTAGCTACAACAACACTTCTGGCGCGGTATCTAGTACCACGCCACTTGTAGGCACAGGTAATACCGCTAGCGCCACCTTAACCGTGCTACCCAAACCCACCATCAGCAAAGCGTTTGCGTCACCTAACATTGCGATTAACGGCATAACCACACTATCACTAATTGTAACTAACCCAAGCACTACACTAGCGCTAAGCAATGTAGCATTCACTGATAATTTCCCAGCAAACTTATCAATAGCATCGCCCAATGCGCTTATTAGTGATTGCGGCGGCATAGTCACCGCAACGGCAACAACAGGCTTAGTTAGTTTATCTGGTGGCAGCATAGCCATTAACAGTAGTTGTACCATTACCGTAGATGTCACCAGCAGCGTGGTTGGTAGTTATAGCAATACCACCAGCGGCGTATCTTCTGCACAAACAGGCGCTGCAGGTGCTGTCAGTAATACCGCGGTATTAACCGTATTAGCTACACCAACCATTAGCAAAGCTTTTTCGCCAACAGCAATACCAACCGATGGCGCATCGACCTTAACATTAACGATTACTAATCCAAATGGCATCGCTTTAAGTGGTTTAGCTTTTACAGATAACTTTCCTGCCAATTTAGTGGTTGCAGCAAATCCAAATATTGTAAGCACTTGCGGCGGCACATTTGCACCCGCAGCTGCTGATGTAAGCATTAACTTAACTGGCGGCACGGTAGCGGCAAGCACTTCGTGTACGGTCAGTGTCGATGTCACCAGCAGTATTACAGGCACTTATAGCAATACCTCGGGTGGGGTAGCATCAACGCAAACAGGGGCTGCTGGCGCGGCAAGTAACCCTGCAATATTAACTGTGGTGAACACGCCGACCATTGCTAAATCATTTTTGCCGATTAGTGTGCGAGCGGGCAGCCCATCCACACTCACTTTAGTGATTACCAACTCCAACGCCATCGCGCTAACAGGTTTAAATTTCACCGATACTTTTCCTACCGATTTAGTGGTTGCTGCAATTCCAAATATTGTGAGTACTTGTGGTGGCACATTTACGCCTGTGGCTGGCGACATTGATATTAATCTTGCTGGTGGCACTGTAGCAGCAAATACTACCTGTACGGTTAGTGTTGATGTTATCAGTACCGTTGCAGGTAGTTATGATAATTATTCAGACGGCGTATCGAGTATTGAAAGTGGTGCAGCAGGTGCATTAAGTAATATCGCCACTTTGACTGTAACCCCAGCGGGCGTACCTGTATCTGGCTTTGTGTATTCTGATGCCAATCATAATATTCAAAAAGATGGGGCAGAGGCGGGTACACCTCTAATTCTATTCGCTAAATTAGTGCCACTAGCTGGTGGCCCAGCCTTACAGGCAGTGCCTGTTACAGCTGGCACTGGTGCATATCAATTCGCGACCGTGGCGGCAGGCCAATATAGTATTGTTATTGATGATAACGCCACGCTGGCAGACGTGACGCCGACGATTCCAGCAGGGTGGATTGGCACCGAGATGCCCAATTTTACCCGTGCCAATGTGCTGGTGAGTACGACAGGATTGCAGAACCTTAACTTTGGACTATTTAACGGCAGCAAGCTCAGCGGTACGGTATTCGCTGACACAGGCATCACTGGTGGCACAGCTAATAATGGCGTCAAAGAGGGCGCAGAGCTTGGTATTGCAGGCGTGACGCTAAAAGCCAGCACAGGCGCGACCATTCATGACAGCACAATTACTGACGGTGCAGGCAACTACATACTGTGGATTCCCGCCGCCGCTACAAACCCAGTATTAATCACCGAAACCAACTTGAGTAACTATTTATCCACAGGCGGCAGCGCAGGCACTACTGCAGGCACTTATACACGCACTAGCGACAGCACCAGCTTCACCTTTGCGGTGGGGATTACTTATAGTAATGTCAACTTTGGTGATGTGCCAGTGAACACATTTGCTGCCAACGGCCTACAAAGTGGCTTACCAGGCAATGTGGTGTTTTATGCACACCAGTTTACTGCGGGCAGTGCAGGCACGGTGGTGTTTAGCAGCAGTAGTGCGCCAGCTTGGCCGACCATTTTGTACCGCGACCTTAACTGCAATGGTGTCATCGACACGACAGATACTCTGCTAACTAGCGCAACGGTTTTGGCAGGCGCACAAGTATGTGTGATTAACAAAGTCACCATTCCAACTGGCACAGGGCTTGGCTTGCAAGCCATTACCACCATACAAGCGGTGTTTAATTACACCAACGCCAGCCCAGTGCTAAGTAGCACATTAAGTGTGATTGATACCACCACCGTAGGCGTGGTATCTGCAGGCTTAGTACTCACCAAAGCCGTAGATAAAGCTACCGCGCTACCTAACGACACCGTCACCTACACGCTCACTTATCAAAATAATAGCAACGTAACTATTTCTAGCATTGTGATTAACGACGCCACGCCAGCCTACACCACGTTTTTATCGACCATTTGCTTGCCGCCGCTACCTACAGCGATTACTGCATGTACGGCATCACCAGTTCCTGCTATTGGTGGAGTAGGGTCAATTAAGTGGACATTGACAGGTACACTCGCACCAGCGGCAACAGGCCAAATACAGTATAAAGTTATTGTGGATAATTAATCTGTACTCCATTAATAATTAAGTACATTATTAATTTAACATAATATACATTATACGAAGTAAATAATAGGAATGTAAGGACGATAAAAAGCCGAGCTATTCTGCTCGGCTTAAAATATATCGAATTAAATCAGTTGGTTATTTGTTATTAAAAAATGCAATATTGAGTACGCGGTCATTCACAAAAGTAATTTCGGTTTCTTTATAAGTATGTTTTGGATCGTATTTCACGATGTTCTTGTAGTACCACATCTCTACTTTAACTTTTTTAGATTTTCCGTCGTCAACATCCTTACCCGCTAACATTGCGTTAGCGTTACTAGGCTTTACTGAGAGCTCCTTTTTAGCGGGCTGACCCAATTTTTCGGTAATCACGGTTTTAGTTTTACCGCTAAACTTATCTAAAAATTCATTCTCAGTATAAGTTTTAACTGCACCTGCTGCAAAAACAGTCGTTGCGGTTAATAGGCCTGTAATCAAGCCGCTTATTAATAACTTGTTCAATGTCATTCGTGTCATTTTGTTAAAAACCTTTTAAATTCAATCATTAGCCCATTTAACGCCATTTAACGCGTTTTGTTGACATGGTTGATGCTAGCATATCAATTAACTTGCAACTTTAAGCCGTCAAAGCCGACAAATACGCCCTTCGGCAACTTATTTGTTAAAGTGGTGTATTCTAAATCATGTGTCATGTGAATCATATAACTTTGTTTAGCTTTAATATGACCAATATAAGCCAAACTTTGTTCAATATTGATATGGGTTGGATGCGTAGTTTCGCGCAGGCAATCCAACAGCAAAATGTCCAAATCTTGCAAAAGCGCAAACGAGCTCTCTGGGATTTCTGAAACATCGGTTAAATAAGCGATATTACCAACACGATAGCCGAAAATTTGGCTTTTTCCGTGCATCACAGGAATTGGCGTGATTTGCGTACCAAACAGCACAAAGGGCGCTTCTACGCTTTCGATACGCAGCACAGGCATTTCCCAAAAATCACTAGGCTCGCGCAACACATAGCCAAATTTCTGCGTAATATGCGCAACAGCATCTTCTTTGGCATACAGTGGGATTTGCTTACGTTGAATTTGGCAAAACGCGCGCAAATCGTCAATACCATGCAAGTGATCGGCGTGAGTATGTGTGTAAAGCACGGCATCGACACGCTTGATATTTTCGCGCAGTGCTTGATTGCGTAAGTCTGGGCCAGTATCGATAAGTATATTTTCGCCAGAATCAAGCATAATCAAGCTTGAGCAACGCGTGCGTTTGTTGCGAGGATCAATCGAGGTGCAAATTGCACAGCTACAGCCAACGGCAGGCGTGCCTGCACTGGAACCCACGCCTAGCATGATAAGCTGCATTAATTAACTGCCTTGGCGTGCTTAAACAGCGTGAAAAAATTCTGCGTAGTCGCTTGCATGACGGCATCTAGGCTAATGTCACGCAGACTCGCGATTTCTTGCGCCACGTATTTCACATAAGCTGGCTGATTGGTTTTACCACGAAATGGCATGGGCGCCAAGTATGGTGAATCGGTTTCCACCAGCATTTTATCCAGCGGAATCGCTTTTGCGACTGCTTTGAGTTGCGTGGCATTTTTAAAGGTCACAATGCCAGAAAATGAGATGTAAAAGCCCATCTCAATAGCGGCTAACGCCACTTCTAAGCTTTCTGTAAAGCAGTGCATCACACCACCCACTTGGTTTGCGCCCTCTTCCATCATAATACGCAAGGTGTCGTCTGCCGCGTTTCTAGTGTGAATAATCAATGGCTTGCCTGCTAAAATCGCTGCACGAATATGTGTGCGAAAGCGTTCCCGCTGCCATTCCAAATCACCAGTCAAGCGAAAATAATCTAAGCCCGTTTCGCCAATCGCGACAATTTTCGGGTGCTGCGCAAGCATCACTAGTTGCTCGACAGTCGGTTCTTCAATATCTTCGTAATCTGGGTGCACGCCCACCGAGGCGTAAAAATTGTCGAATCGCTCAGCTAAGCTTAACACTTCTGGAAACTTATCTAGTGTGACCGAAACGCACAAAGCGTGGCCGACTTGTGCTTCTTGCATATTCAACCTAAGTGATTGAATATTTTCGACAAGTTCTGGAAAATTGATGTGACAGTGAGAATCGACAAGCATGCGTTTGTGACCAAGATAAAGGTAATACGTGCTATTTTACAGCGTAATTAAGTCAAGTTTACATCGTGTGCGTCGCGCGATTGGCTTTTAACGCGCCACCTAAAATGGCTTCAATTTTGTTTTTTACTTCAATGCCGCCATCTTTTTCACTAAATTGTACGCCGATGCCTTGCGGGCGATTGGCTTGCGCCACAGGCGTAATCCACACCACTTTTCCCACCACTTTAAGTTTCATTGGGTCATCGACAAGACTTAACAACATAAAAACTTCTTCGCCAATTTTAAAGCTTTTATTGGTGGGAATAAACAGGCCGCCGCCCTTTACATAAGGCATATAAGCAGCGTATAAGGCCGATTTCTCTTTAATCGCCAGCGAGAGTACACCCGGCTTATTGCTGGCTTCTTTAATTTGGTCGGTAGTGGCTTGTATGTTCAATGGTGACCCTTTTCTTATTTATTTCGTCTTGTTGTGTTTAATTTATCTTGTCTTAATTGGCTTAAATAGTTGTGTATATTGTAACAATATATTCTCTAGCTGCAATTCGTTATTGAGGGGGTGATTGGCCGTTTTTTTTGCCTCTAATAACTTAGCTTGAAGATTCAATAATGCTTGTAAGTTTACGCTTTTACACAAAGCTTGCAAAGCATTGCTATTACTAGTGTGATAGTGCAAATGTTGTGCCAACTTGCAAGCTGCTAAATCAAACACCCACTTTTGTAAGGTATTTAGTGCGCGCTCCATGCCAAAGCTGTTAAACAAAGGCGCGCAGGCAAATGCGTCCAATTTTTCACCCATGCTTAAATGATGAATCAGGCTTGCGTTTATGTCGCCTTCATCGGCCATTTGCAAGGCTAGCAAGGGCGCTCCTCCCGCTAAATCAAGCGTATTTTCAGCGTTTTTGATGCCTTGTGTTTGCAGCCAAGTGAGTGCTTCTACTTTGCTTGGCAGCGGCATATCAATGGCCTGACAGCGGCTAATAATAGTGGCTAACAAACGTTGCGGTTGGCTGGTGACCAATAAAAATAGCGTATTCGCGGGTGGCTCTTCTAGCATTTTGAGTAGCGCATTGGCAGACGCCAAATTTAACGTTTCGGCAGGTGAAATCAGCACCACGCGGCGACTATTCACTTGATGACTAGAAAGACTCAAATAATCAATAAGTTGGCGGATTTGTGCGACTGAAATTTGACTTTTTTTGGCGGTTTTCTTTTTTGGCGCGTCTTCACTCGTCTCTGCATCTTCAGGCGAAATCAACTTAAAATCGGGATGACCACCTTCTGCAAACCACACGCAGCTTGAGCATGCACCGCAGGCGGTTTTGTCTGCAATTGGCGCGGCGCATAATAGCGCCTGCGCTAACGTAATCGCAAAGTCGTGTTTGCCTATACCGGCGCGGCCACGTAGCAATAGCGCATGCGGCAAGCTTGCGCGCTGCGTGATGTGTTGCCATTGCAGTTTTTGCCACGAAAACATATTAATAGCTTATATATTCAATTAGTTGAGATTATATTATTAACTAATACTTTAACTTCATCTAGCGGCTGATTGGCATCAATCACGCGAAAACGCAATGGGTTTTCAGCAGCGCGGCTTAAATAAGCATGGCGTAATTTCTCAAAAAACTGCGCATCTTCGCGCTCAAATTTATCGGGCTCACGCGCATTGGCTAGTCTTTTCATGCTAATTTCTACTGGCACATCGAATAATAGCGTTAAATCGGGCTGCAAGCTGCCCTGCACCCATTTTTCTAACTGCTTTACCTTGCTGCTGGCAACGCCTTTTCCACCACATTGGTAAGCATAAGTGGCGTCGGTAAAGCGGTCTGACAGCACATAAGCGCCGCGTTTAAGCGCAGGTTCAATCACCGTTGCAATGTGCTCGCGCCGCGCTGCAAACATCAGCAAAGTTTCGGTTTCTGGGTGCATGGCATCGTGTAACAATAAAGCCCGTAATTGCTCGCCTAGCCTTGTGCCGCCTGGCTCGCGCGTGGCAACCACTTCTAAACCGCGTGCTTTAAGTGCGGCAATAATGTTGGGAATATGCGTGCTTTTGCCCGCACCATCCATGCCTTCTAGTGTAATAAATTTGCCACGTTTTTTGCTTGCAGATGCCATTATTTTTTAGCCAATGGTTTAACGTTTAACTGCGTGTTTAAGTTGGTATTTTACTACATTGGCATTATGCTCTGCCAAGCTATTAGAAAATGCGTGGCTGCCATCGCCCTTGCCGACAAAATAGAGTGCTTTTGTCGTCTCTGGATGCAATGCCGCTTCAATAGAAGCCAAGCCAGGCATGGCGATTGGCGTGGGTGGCAGACCTCTGCGTGTGTAGGTGTTGTATGGCGTATCAAGTTCTAAATCTTTTTTGCGGATATTGCCGTTGTAGTTGTCGCCCATGCCATAAATCACGCTCGGATCGGTTTGCAGGCGCATGCCAATGCGCAAGCGATTTAGAAAAACACCCGCAATCATCGGTCGCTCAGATGCCTTACCCGTCTCTTTTTCGATAATGGAGGCCATGATTAATGCCTCGTAACTGTCTTTGTAAGGCAAATTAGCGGTACGATTTGCCCAAGCGCTGGCAAGCTTGCTATGCATGCCTTCGTAACTACGTTTTAATATCACCATATCGGTTGTACCACGGTCAAAATAAAAGGTATCTGGAAAAAATAAGCCTTCGGCATGTGGCTCATTATTGCCTACAAGTCGCATCACTTCGGCGTCAGACAAATCGGTTATAGTGCTTTTTACGGCATCATTTTTGATGAGTTTTTCGCGCATTATTTTAAAGGTTTTGCCTTCAATAAAGGTGATGCTGCCTTGCGTGGCCTTGCCGTGATTAAGCGACAATAATAGTTGATACGGGTTAATATTTTTATTAAGTGTGTAACTGCCTGATTGCAAGCTCGGTTCTTTGCCAAGCAAACGGCCAAGTATGACAAATGGCAAGGCTTGCGGTAATACTTTTTGCTCAACCAGCTGATTGGCGATGCTTTTTAAACCACTTTTGGGTTTAATCACAATTTCTTGCGCTTCTGGTGACAAACTAAGCGGCGTTTTGGCGTAATGATACAGCCATACGCTAAAGCAAAATATGGCTAATAACCCTGTAAAAAACAGTATTTTAATCGTGCGCATCATGCCTTAAGCGCCGCGCGGATATTGGCTGCTATCGTGCATGTAGGCATTTTTATTTCATCTATTTGCTTTACCTGCCAAGCACTATATAAGCTACTACAAATAATCATTTCATCTGCCGTAAATAGTTTTTTCAAATCAACACTTTCTACTGATACTTTAAGCGATAGTGTATGCGCCAAATCCATAATGCGCTGCCGTGTAATGCCCGCAATGCCGCACTGTTGCAGGCTAGGTGTTAATAACACATTACCAAATCGCGCAAATATATTGGCGCTGGTGCATTCAATCACATTATCTTGCATATCTAGCATAATGCCGTCGGCAATATCCGTACTTATATCTATTCTGCCCCATTCCATTCGCGCCAGCACGTTTTCTAAGCGATTTAAATGCTTAATACCCGCCAACTTGGGTTGTGCAGCCAATTGTGTGTCGCACACAGTTAAATTAACACCTTCGCTAAATCTGCTATCGGGGTAATTTGGCATATCTGATTTAAGCACAACCCGCATGGGTGCTGTGATTGCGGGCGGCGTGTAGCCACGGGCGCCTTCGCCACGTGTGATAATAATTTTAGCAACTGCCGTTAAATTAGCATTGTCAGCGTCGCCCAAAAACAATTGTGATAAATCACTCATCAGCAATTCTGCACTAGGGCAAACAATATTAATGGCGGCGCAATCGGCCACTAATTTCTGATAATGCTGTGGCCAAAATTCTGGTATGCCATTCACCACCTTTAAAGTACGAAAAATGCCATCACCATAAGCAAAACCACGGTCTAGGGGCGATATAGTGGCGTTAAAACTGCCGTTGATTAGATAAGATTGCGCGCTTGTCATGAGCCGATATTAAACCATAGCAAACTGGTTTTAAAAAGATAGTAAACACTTAATTTTTAATGTGCTTTTTCGCCAAGCAAATAATAATGCTCTGGAACCCTAATGGACAATGGCTTGCAGAGCATTAAATAATATTTATGTTTTTTTGTGGTTTACACGAGATTAGTTCTCTGATTTATATCTCCCTTGAAAATCAATTGCGATGCTGACCCTTTATTAGGGTAGTAGCGTTGATGCAGCTAGCGCAGTCAAGGCTTGTGTTTAATGCCCTTGATTACTTTGCAATTTATCGGGGTTAAGCTTGCTCACTATCCCTAACCCCTAATGACCCTAAACTATCTATCATTTATGTCTGCTAACGTACAGACATAGCCTCAACATACCCATAATCTTCCTTATAAGTCGCATATTCTGTGCGGTGATTCACATCGAGGAGATTATGATGAAAAAGTCCTTAATCGCAATGCTATTTACTTTGACGTTGGCATTGATAATGCCGCTACAAGCCGCTACAGATAAAGAGAAGAGCTTATATGAACGACTTGGTGGCGCTTTTGCCATTGCCATGGTAATTGACCACTTTAGCGATGCAGTTGTGCAAAATCCGATAGTAGGAAACACCTCTAAAAACCCAGCCCTAAGAGAATGGCATACGCAGAATTTGGGCAGATTACCAGGCCTCAAGTTCATGCGAACTCTGTGGGTGTGCGAGGTAACGGGCGGACCATTCAAATTCTCGCCAACAAAGCCAGGTAAAACTCATTTGGGTCTTGAGGAAGCGCACCGCGACCTGAAAATATCGCCAGCAGAATTTGACGAAGTGGCTGCCGAGCTAGGGCGCAGTCTTGACTTTGCCAAAGTGCCCACACGTGAGAAAGGTGAAGTGCTGGCCGCCTTTGCAGCCCATAAAAAAGAGGTAACGGACGGCTACACTAAAAAATAATGATAGTTGGCTTCAGCAAGCGTAGCCTTGATTAATTGCAAAGTAATCGAGGGTATAAACATTGACCTTGATTGCGCCAGCTACATCAAGGCTACTGCCCTGACTGTGTGACTATCATAGTGGGGTTTTTACGTAGTGGATTTTTAAGATATAAGACTCAATTGATTTATACTTTTTTAAACACCAAACTGCCATTCGTTCCACCAAAACCAAAATTGTTTTTTAACGCATAAGTGATTTTTAAATCGCGTGCCGTATTGGCGCAATAATCTAAATCGCATTCTGGGTCTTGGTTGAAAATGTTAATGGTGGGTGGTGAAACTTGGTTGTAGATTGATAGCACAGTAAACACTGATTCCAAACCGCCTGCGCCGCCTAGCAAGTGGCCTGTCATCGATTTAGTTGAGTTGACGACTAGTTTGTATGCATAATCGCCAAAAGTCGCTTTAATCGCGTTGGTTTCGTTGGCATCGCCCAATGGCGTAGAAGTGCCGTGCGCGTTCATAAATTGCACATCAGTTGGATTAATACCTGCGTTGTTGAGCGCGTTGACCATACTGCGACGCGGCCCATCCATATTGGGTGCGGTCATATGGTAGGCATCGGCGCTCATGCCATAGCCGCTCAATTCTGCATAAATACGTGCGCCGCGGGCTTTGGCGTGCTCGTATTCTTCTAGCACCATCACGCCTGCGCCCTCGCCTATTACAAAGCCATCGCGATCTTTATCCCACGGGCGGCTGGCAGTTGCGGGGTCGTCATTACGGTTTGATAAGGCGCGTGCAGAGGCAAAACCACCAACAGATAGCTCGGTAATTGCTGCTTCTGCGCCGCCTGCCACCATCACATCGGCATCGCCGTATTCAATCATGCGCGCGGCGTCGCCAATGCTGTGCGTACCAGTGGTGCAAGCCGTGACAATCGCCACATTAGGGCCTTTTAAGCCAAACATAATGCTTAAATTGCCTGAAATCATATTGATAATGGTGCCTGGGATGAAAAACGGCGAAATTTTGCGCGGGCCGCCTTCATCATAATTGTCGTTGGTCGCCTCAATTAAGCCTAAGCCGCCAATGCCAGAGCCAATTGATACGCCAATGCGCTCGGCGTTTTGCTCGGTGACTTCAATGCCAGAGTCTTTAAAGGCCTCAATGCCCGCCACTAAGCCGTATTGAATAAAAGTATCCATGCGACGCGCATCTTTTGCAGGCAAATAATCTTCCACATTAAAATTTTTGACTTCGCCTGCAATTTGCGAATTAAACGCGGTGGGATCAAACTTACTAATGCGCGTAATGCCCGATTGGCCTTTAATGAGATTTTGCCAAGCGGTTTGTGTGCCGATTCCCACAGGGGAAACCACGCCCAAACCAGTAATAACGACGCGACGTTTAGACATGAATTTGCACTCTTGAAATAGACTGGTGAAAGGTGAGATTCAATAGCAATCAGCCCTCAAATGAGGGCTGAAGGTAATCAATTTATTTGAGGTTTGTATTGATATAATCAATCGCTAATTGCACTGTCGTGATTTTTTCTGCTTCTTCATCAGGAATCTCGCAGTCAAATTCTTCTTCTAGCGCCATTACCAGCTCAACTGTATCGAGCGAGTCAGCACCTAAATCATCTACAAATGATGATGCGTTTTTAACGTCCGCTTCATTTGCACCTAATTGTTCAGCAACAATTTTTTTAACACGTTGTTCGATGTCAGACATCTATTTACCCCTTTAATTGAAAATTAGCGCTTAAAGCTAAGCACGCATTCTATCAAATCTGCGCAAAAATACAAAAAATCTTTAACATAATTCTAAAATTTAACTTTAAAAGTTAAGTTTTAGTTTAAACCATGTACATACCGCCATTCACATGAATGGTTTCGCCCGTTATGTATGCAGCGCTGGGGCTGGCTAGAAACGCCACAGTAGCGGCAATTTCAGTCACATTGCCTAAGCGCCCTAACGGCACCCGCTCTAGCATTTTAGCTTTAATCGCATCTGGTAGCTCAGCAGTCATATCGGTTTCTATAAAGCCAGGCGCCACACAATTGACCGTAATATTGCGGCTGCCAACCTCTGCCGCTAATGATTTGGTAAAGCCCGTCATGCCCGCCTTAGCCGCCGCATAATTGGTCTGGCCTGCATTGCCCATATGACCAACCACGCTAGAAATGCTGATAATGCGCCCAGTACGCGCTTTCATCATAGGTCGCAACACGGCTTGGCTCATGCGAAAAACTGATTTTAAGTTAGTTGATAACACTGCATCCCAGTCATCATCACTCATGCGCATTAACAAGGTATCTTTGGTGATGCCAGCGTTATTCACCAAAATGCTCACATCACCGTAATTGGTGGCAATTTGCTTTAAAACAGCCTCAATTTGCGTGGCATCGTTTACATCTAGTGC
>JANOWA010000212.1:0-2225 GCA_031417675.1 Methylotenera sp. | reverse complement strand
TAAATTTTTTACGGAAGCGCAAAAAATGAATCAATGGTGCTTGCTGGCCAGTGAAAACGCAGCAAACGGCTCGTTAAAAGTGCATCAAGATATGGCGTTATTTGCTTTAAAATTGACTGAACAAAATGTCATGAAATATGTTCTTATAGACCAAAATGCAAAAAACAAGCGTAGCGCCTACTTACAACTGGCCAGCGGCAGCATCGAGATTGACGGGAAGCAGCTATACGCGGGCGATGCAGCCATGTTTGTAAGCGCACAAACCATTAAAATTAAAGCCTTAGAAAATGCGGAAATATTGCTATTTGATTTGCCAAATTGATCATTTTTAGGAGAATAATATGCACATTAGTTTAAAAAAATTCGGCCTAGCAGGCGCATTATTATTGGTTTATAGCGTTGCTTTTGCCGACCCTGAAGCGTATCGAATCGATGATTCGCATAGCTTTGCCAATTGGAGCATTCGCCACGTCGCCAGCAAAACATCGGGTACGTTTAGCGATATTACTGGCAAAATTTTGATTGATGCGAAGGATTTAACAAAATCGAGCGTCGAGGCAAAAATTAATATGTTGAGCGTGAATAGCAGCCACGCCAAGCGCGATGAGCATATTAAAAAGAAAGCAGAGTATTTAGATACTGACAAATTTGCCGAAATGACTTTTTTCAGCAAAAAAATCGAGGCAAAATCGACGACGGAAGGCGTGATGACAGGCGTGCTGACGATGCACGGTGTCGCCAAAGAAATGACCTTTCCGTTTAAAGTACTGGGCTTTGGTGTTGACCCGTGGGGCGGCTACAGAGCTGGATTTGAAGCGCATACTGCTTTAAAAGCCAGTGATTTTGGCTTTGCTTGGCCACTAAAAAAAGACGCGCCTGTGGGCGACGATATTGAAATTACACTACTGATAGAAGGCGTGAAATTACCGCCGCCAAACCCAATTAAATAATGGTGCAGTTCAATTAACAATCAACAAAAGTATGGAGTATTAAATGGCATTAGATTTATTTAGCCCGCTAAAATTGGGTAGTATTACACTTAAAAACCGCATGGTCATGGCGCCACTCACCAGAAACCGCGCGGGTGAGGGCGCTGTGCCGCATGATTTAAACGTGACTTATTATGCACAGCGCGCCAGTGCTGGCTTGATTATCACCGAAGCCACTCCAATCTCGGATATGGCGCATGGTTACCCTGCGTTGCCAGGCATTTATACGGATGCCCAAGTGGCAGGTTGGAAAAAAGTGGTGGATGCGGTACATGCCAAAGGCAGTAAAATTATTTCGCAAATTTGGCATGTAGGCAGAATTTCTCATCCAAGCTTGTTAAACGGCGCGCTGCCAGTTGCGCCAAGCGCCATTAAGCCCGCTGGGCAAGCCTTTACTTATCAGGGTTTGCAAGACTACGTTGAACCGCGTGCTTTGGGCGCCAGCGAGCTACCAGCTATTATTCAAGATTATGTGCACGCGACCCAATGCGCGCTGGCAGCGGGTTTTGACGGCGTTGAAATTCATGCGGCCAATGGTTATTTGTTAGATCAATTTTTGCGTGATAGCACCAATAAACGAGAAGACAATTATGGTAGCAGTATTGAAAATCGCCTACGTTTGTTAATGGAGGTGACAGCAGCAGTAGTGGCTGTTGCGGGCAGCGATAAAGTGGGCGTGCGTATTTCACCAGTCAACCCATTTAACGATATTGAAGACAGCAACCCGCAAGCGCTATTTAATGCCGTGGCGACAAGCCTAAACCAATTTAATTTGGCTTATTTGCATGTGGTAGAAGGTGGTATTGCTGGCGCGGGGGATGCTGCACCATTTGATTTTGTCGCCTTGCGTAAACATTTTAAAAACGCCTATATGGCTAATTTAGGCTACGACAAAGCGCGTGGCAACGCCGCCATTGCTAGCGGCCAAGCCGATTGCGTGGCTTTTGGTGTGCCATTTTTGGCCAACCCAGATTTGGTGGAACGCTATAAAACAGACGCAGCTTTAAACGCAGCCGATGAAGCCACATTCTACGGCGGCAACGAAAAAGGCTATACTGATTATCCATTTTTAAACGCATAATTTTTTATCTTTAGGCCATCATGCAAAAACCTGCCATCACCCAAGAACCAATTGCCGACCTAATCGCCAAGCGTTGGAGCCCGCGGGCGTTTGATACCAGCAAACCAGTTAGTCATGAGCAAGTGATTGCCCTGCTAGAAGCTGCACGTTGGGCG
>JANOWA010000211.1:0-3682 GCA_031417675.1 Methylotenera sp. | reverse complement strand
CAAGGTTTAGGCTTGGGCGGCGAGTGGGGCGGTGCGGCACTATTGGCCACTGAGCATGCACCAGCAGGTAAACGCGGCTGGTTTGGCATGTTTCCACAACTTGGGCCTTCTATTGGTTTTTTGTTTGCAACGCTTAGTTTTTTAGGGCTTTCGCTTGTTTTAAGCGATACGCAATTTAAAACTTGGGGCTGGCGCATACCTTTTTTTGCTAGCGCTTTGCTGGTGCTGGTGGGTTTGTACGTGCGCTTTAAATTGGCCGAAACACCCGTATTTGCTAAAGTTTTAGTGCAACAGCAATCGCACAAAACGCCACTATTAAGCTTGCTTAAAACGCATATTAAACCCGTACTTTTCGGCGCGTTGGCCATGGCTGTTTGCTACAATTTATTTTACACTGCCACGGTTTTTTGCTTAAGTTACGGCACTAAAACCCTGCATATTCCGCGTAGTGATTTTTTGATCATGCTCTGTGTAGCCGTACTGTTTATGGCCGCCGCCACGCCAATATCAGCAAAGCTTTCAGACCAATTTGGCCGTAAGCCTGTGTTGCTAATTAGCAGCTTTTTTGCGATTATTTTAGGCTTTGCGCTCGCGCCTTTAATGGCCAGCGGCTCAATCCTGCAAATCACCGTCTTTCTATCGCTAGCCTTACTGTTAATGGGGGCAACATTCGCACCGATGGGCGCGTTTTTGCCAGAGCAGTTTGCTACTGCAACTCGCTATACGGGCGCAGGTTTGGCGTATCAGCTCGGCGGTATTTTAGGCGCATCGTTTGCACCTGCCGCTTCGCAATGGCTGGTAGATGCGGGTGGCCTTGCTTGGGTTGGTTATTATTTATCTGGCATGGCGGGCTTAAGCTTTTTGGCGGTGCTGTGCATGCGCGAAACGCTTGATACTAATCTCTAAACCAACCTTTAAACGGGCTTGGTTGCAGCTTCTAATTGTGTCAACCAAGCAATTGCTTGCTCGCGCGGATTTTCTAAAGACTCATCGCCGCACATTTCCACACTAGGCTGCAAGCTGCCGCAAAATGCAGGGCGTTCTGGTTTGCCAAAAAGCGCGCATTTAAAATCATCTAACAGTTGAATGCAGCGCACACCAGCAGGCTTACCGTTTGGCATACCAGGGATTGGGCTATTGATGGATGGCGCAATGCAACACGCACCGCAGCTAGGTCTACAATCCATTTTGTGTAAAGTCACGCCACACAAAGCCTAAATCAGCAACACCAACTTTTAAAGCAGCCATTGCTTGCAGCACCTTATCTGGTGCACCTTTTGCACCCAGTTCAACATGGCGGTTTGGCTTTAATTTGGGCAGACTGAACACTTTTACATCAAACTGCGTAATCACAGTATTCATTAAATCAATCAGCTTACTTTCAATACCATCTTCAACAATAATTGATTGTTCTAAATATTCAGTTTGGTGAAAAAGGTGGTTGTAATGCGTATCTAAAACCCATTCCATCATCGGCCACGCCATGGCGGGGAAGCCCGGTACGAAATAATGACTATGCTTTTTGTTTGGTAAACCTGCGGAAAAACCACAAATCCTATTAACAGGGTTTGGAATCAACCCTGCACCTGCAGGAAAATCTGCCATTATCACGCGCTTAGGATAAGCTTCCAGCCCAAACTGCGCCTCAATCTCGGCCACTGCGCCTGCATGCCGCTTAATTGGCACATTAAGCGCATCTGCCACTGCTTGCCGCGTGTAATCATCTGGCGTGGCACCAATGCCACCGAAAGAAAATACAATATCTTCAGTCGCAAAACTACGTTTAAAGCTAGCAACCATGCGTGCTGGGTCATCACCCAAATATTCCGCCCAAGCAAGCTGTAAGCCACGTGTTTTAAGAATACTGATTGCTTGCGTTAAGTGTTTATCCTCGCGCTTGCCCGAGAGAATTTCATCGCCGATGATATAGATACCAAAATTAAACATTATTTTTATAACTTGTAAATTTACATTTTGGATATTGCGAGCAACCTAAAAATTCAGTTTTAGCTTTACGAAGCACCAATTTTCCAGTCGAACATTGTGGGCAATTATCGTTTGCTTTAAGTTCTTTTTTAGTTTCAATTTTAGATGCAGGTAAGCTAGCACCATTCGCTACTGCAACCAAAGCAAAAATGGCATTGCAATCTTTTGGATAAGCTTCACATGCTAAAAAAGCGGTTTCAGTTCCATTGCTGCGAGGTACACTTTTACGAATCAATTTGTGTTGATTACATTTAGGACATATTGCGCCCACTTTAGGAACGAAATTTATTTCTATAGTTTTGTTTGTGGCTGCTTTTATGGGTTTAGCGGCACCCATTTTGGGCTGCTCTGGCTTGGTCTCGATAGCAGTTTTATGTAGCGGCATGTGTTGGTGCAATAAGAATTCAGCTACATTTTTTGCTTCTTCTGCATTTATTGACCAAGCAACATCGTTACTTGTTATAGATAAAATACTACTGGATTTTTTTAGAATTTTTAATTTTTCTTCAATGGCATCAGTTACTTGGTCTGCTTTAAATAATTCAGGGATTACTGTTTCCCTATTAATAATGCCACTGTCAGATATAGCAGCATAGACGTTAATAGGGCAAAACTTAAAACCCTTTTGAAGCACACCTAAAACCTTAGATAAAAGTTGTTCTGAGTTGGCTCTTAATAACGCTCTTAATATTTTGCCTTGAGCCTCGGCTTGTAAGACAGGTGATTGCATGCCTTCCGGTTTGTTGTTGTAAGTTCTTGACCACTCTTTTTGTTTGTTAATGCTAATAGTGCCATACACGCTTTTTGATTCAACAATAAACAAGCCAAAGCGTGACACTATCAGGTGGTCAATCTGTGCTACATCGCCATCGTGAATGATACGCAAATCATTCAGCACAAAACAATCTTTTAATTTACCAAGAGTCCGTTTTAGATAAAACGCCATTTGTTTTTCGGCTTCTTCACCAGCGCGAATTTTAGAGTCTTGAGAGTTGGTTAATTGTTTTTCTTTTAATATCAATTTCTGTACTCCGTAAAATTAATGCGCACTTTCCCAATTGCTACCAACCCCCACTTCGGCAAGCAATGGTACAGACAATTTAGCTACATTCTGCATCAACTCAGGCAAAGTTTTTTTCACTAATTCCAATTCATTATCAGGCACTTCCAGCACCAGTTCATCATGTACTTGCATGATGAGTTTGGTGTTTAATGGTTCACCATTTAGTTTTTCTGTTACCAACCAATTGGCGACTGCAATCATCGCTAGTTTAATCAAGTCAGCCGCTGTGCCTTGCATGGGCGCGTTGATGGCGGCGCGTTCTGCTCCGTTACGACGTTGCACATTCGCGCTGTTAATTTCTGGCACCCATAAACGGCGGCCAAAATACGTTTCTACATAGCCTTGTTGCTTGGCGATTGCGCGCGTGTTGTCCATGTATTGTCGCACGCCCGGATAGCGCGCAAAGTAGCGTTCGATATAATTGGCTGCGGCTTTGCGATCGATATTCAAGTTTTGCGCTAAGCCAAAGGCGCTCATGCCATAAATAAGGCCAAAATTGATGACTTTGGCATAACGGCGTTGTTCACTATCTACGGCCTCTTTTTCTACACCAAAAACTTCTGCCGCGGTATGCCGGTGAATATCTTCGTTATTGGCGAACGCTTGCAACATGCCTGCATCTTGTGACAAATG
>JANOWA010000210.1:0-2998 GCA_031417675.1 Methylotenera sp. | reverse complement strand
CGAATCCAGCCATCCTCAAAAACCCAATGCGGCAGCTGGCTTGCTAGCTTGGCAGTGGTTTCTTTTTCGGAATAAGTTTTAGTCATGCTGATTTAGTGAATTGACGAGCCGAATTTAGTTAAGGCTTGCATATTAACGCCTTCTAAAAAGTGCTCATAATCCGATTTTTTTAGCATCCAACGCTTAAAGTTACTATTGAGCGTAAATTCACTAAACGCTTCATCCACAACGCCGTCAGCGGTCATTTGCTTAAGGCAAAGCTGACTTTCATGTGGCTTGTCTGATTTAACCAAAACCAGTTGTGTTGCATTTAATTTTTTGGCTAACCAAGCGGCCAAACTGTCTGAAGTCACATCCCAGCTTTGTGGGATACGATCATCTGCAAGCACCATATGGCTAGGTAACCAAACAATGGCGCGGTGTTGCCAAGTGCGTTCATCAATCTCGCACTCGGTTTTTGCAGTGGCCAACAAAGGGTTCATATTGGCCAATACTAGGCCAAATTGATCCATCGCTAACACCGCTATTTTGTGTGCACAGGCATCGCTAATTTTAGTCAGTTTTTGTGCTTCACGTACGGCATTTGCAAAAATCCCGCCGCCAGGCACTAAAATAATGTTGCCATCACTGTATTTTACAAATATTTCTAACCATTTTTCTAACTCTGGCGAGCCTAATAAGCTGCCGCCAATTTTTACTACCCACATGGATGAACCCTTAATTAAATGTTCCATAATAAACTCCTATGTGGCCTTGATTTCTTTAAACTCAATTGCTTAAGTAAAAAAATATTGCGTTATTGTTAGTATTGTTACCCTTAAATAGGGTGTAATTTTTGTTGTATGTTGGTTGCATTCACCTAAATAAGAGGCCTCAATCAGAGCCTCGTAAAAACCTTTATTATTGTTGTAAAGCTGGATGCCTTATCCAGCGTTTCAGCGAATTCTTTTGACCCGTCCGAATCTGCTACTATACCGCCTCCCGCATAAAAACTTAACTCATTTTTACAACTAACGGCGGTGCGTATCGCGATATTGGTATCCATATCGCCATCAAAACCAATATAGCCTATTGCACCGCAGTAAAGACCGCGCCGATGCGGTTCTAGTTCATCAATAATTTGCATCGCGCGCAACTTAGGCGCACCCGTAATCGAGCCGCCAGGAAAGCAAGACCGCAACACATCTACCGCGGTTTTGCTGGCTCTTAACTTACCCACAATAATGCTGACCAAGTGGTGCACATTAGCAAAACTTTGCAGCTGAAATAGTTTGGTTACCGCCACTTTTTCACAGCTTTTACTTAAATCGTTGCGCAGCAAATCCACAATCATCAAATTCTCCGCCTTATCCTTCAAGCTCGTCAATAGCTCGTTTGCGCTATTGCTATCTTTTTCAGGATTGGTGAAGCGCGGCCGCGTGCCTTTAATGGGGCGGGTTTCCACGTGATTGCCATTGATTTGTATAAAACGTTCTGGCGAATTCGATAGCACTTGAAAGCGCTCCACTGCGTTCAGAGGCAGCTGCATAAACGCCATAAACGGCGCGGGGCTTATCTGGCGCAACTTTTTATAGGCCTGCCAGCTATCGCCACTAACAGAAGCCGAAAAGCGCTGTGCGAGGTTAACTTGATAACAATCGCCAGCTTTGATGTAAGTCATAATTTTAGCAAACGCTTGCTTATATTGCGCTTGGCTTAAATTGGAAACCATTGGCGATGTTACAGAAAACTGACCCTGATTTTCATTAATAGCAGATGCCTCGAAAGGCGCATTAAATAAGGCTTGTAGCCTGCGCCAGTTTTCGTGTGTGTTGCTATGCAAACCATGCGAAACCAACACCGTTTTCTGCATACGATGATCGATCACAATCGCCCAATCGTAAATGCCAATCATCATTTCTGGTATTTCAATCGTAGGAATTGCGTTGCTAGGCAATATTTCGATGCGCCGTGCCAAATCGTAGCCAAAATAGCCCAATGCACCGCCAGCAAATGGCAGCTCAGTCTTTGGTGCTGCATATTGTTTGAGTATGTTTTTTAGCAGTAAAAATGGGTCTTCTGTCGAAATGATAGACGTTCCATTTTGCGAAATGGTGGTGCTTTCGCCGCAAGTTACCAGCGTAATAAATGGCTCAGCGACAATCATATCGTAGCGCCCATATTGGCTGCCCGCCTTACCTGTAGCGGGGTTCAGCATCTGCCCGCTATCAAGCAGCATTGCCCAAGGATTGCGTGCTATGCGCTCAAAAAGCTGTGCGCTATCGTGCTGGTAGTTGATTTCGTGTTTAAGCATTTTGTAGTGCCTGCTGTTTTTTTGCTAGCCATGTCGAAGCCAAACTGGCCACCGCATAGGCGGGAAAACAGACTGAAGTCATATTGCTTGTTTCATCACTCTCCGCAACCATTAAATTGGCGATAGGTTCATACTTAAAACCTAATTGCTTAGTCAACTCATGGACTAAAAAGTCCCCCGCGCCCGCGCCTACAATTAGCAAACTACTGCCATCTTTTAGCAAGGATATTTGCCGTAGTGTGGCTTGCTTAATTTGCTTAAGTTGCACCTGTTTAAACGCATAGGCTAAATTGCGCCAAGCAGATAATGGTGCATCTTGCGCGTCCCATCCTATCATTCTAGCCATGCGCCGTGCGCTGGCTTCTACGCTTTTATCTGCACCATCTGCTGTTTCAGCCCTATTGTCGGCCAGCGGCAAATCGCCTGTTAGCGTATAAACATCGGCTGTCGTGGCAAAGTGTTCTGCCGCTACATTCACTAGATTACCCGCAAATGCTATTTTCTGCGCCAAGGCCATAATTGGCGTGCGCACCACGCCCGTATAAACCAAGCTGTCATCACGCATGCGCGCCGCATCACTTAAGGCGGTGGTTTTTACTTTGCCCGACTCAATCGCAATAATATCGGTGGTTGTGCTACCTATATCGATGAATAATGCGTCGCCTACCTGCATTGCTAGCGCGCTGGCGCTGGCATGCCAATTGG
>JANOWA010000209.1:0-4048 GCA_031417675.1 Methylotenera sp. | reverse complement strand
AAAATGGCTTAATAAGCCCGAAGTATGCCGCGTATCCTCGGCGGCAATGGCAGCCACACTTTTTAATGTTTCAATTGCGCGTAGTGTTATATCACCCAAATTGCCGATTGGTGTCGCGACTACGTATAATGTACCTTGACCATTTGTTTTTAAATCATTCATATCGCGAATTCTAAGCTAAAGCCACATTAACTACCATGAAAATGAACGAAAACAATGCCGGCCTAGCTGCAGAAAAGCTGGCTGCAACTTTTTTAAGCACGCAAGGCCTTAAGCTGGTGGCGCAAAATTATCATCGCCGTTTTGGCGAGATTGATTTGATTATGACAGACGCTAGCACGCTTGTATTTATTGAGGTTCGGCTGCGTTCTAATAAGAGTTTTGGCAGCGCGGCCGCCAGTATTACGCCGCAAAAACAGCAAAAATTACTATTAACCGCGCAGCATTATTTGCAGCAAAACCCAACTAAAAACACCTGCCGATTTGATGTGTTGTTAATGGATAAAGTAGAAATAGGCGCAATTACATGGCTTAAAAATGCACTAGAAGCGGGATAAAAGCGCAACAACTTGTTACAACTTGCAACAATTATGTCATTCAAGTTGTGTATTATATAATGCAATTACAAGGTAATTTTAGCCGATTTAACCATCAGAACTTTCAGGAGAAAACATGACTTTAAGCCCAATTAAACACATTGCACAGTTCATTTTAGCTATTGGCTTTACCGCTCAACTTACTGCGTGTTTACCACTGGTGGCAGGCGGTGCAGCGGCAGGCGGCGCGGTTGCGGTTGATAGACGTACCTCTGGCTTTTATGTGGAAGATGAAAATATTGAGCTGAAAGCGGTTAAAAAAATGGAAACCAATTTGGGTGAACACGCGCACGTAAATGTCACCAGCTACAACCGTAATATATTGCTGACGGGCGAAGTGCCTGACACAGCGGCCAAAGCCAAAGCCGAGCTGTTAATTAAAGAAATTGAAAATGTACGCACTATTACCAACGAGATTGTGGTTGGTACTAAATCATCATTAAGCTCGCGCAGCAACGACACGTATTTAACCTCTAAAGTTAAAACAAAATTTGTGACCGAAAATAAATTCCCCGCAAACTATGTAAAAATTGTGACTGAAAATAGCGTGGTTTACTTGCTGGGCATTGTCACCAAAGCCGAGGCCGACGACGCCACAGCAATCGCCAGCAATACTGATGGCGTGGCAAAAGTGGTTAAAGTATTTGAATATATGCAATAAATACAAGCAATAAATACAGGCAGTAAATTAAAGTTTGAACAACCAATTGGTAGAAATGACGCAATGACTGACAAAAAAGTAGTGACAAAAAGCATAGAAATTACGATAGAAGGCATCACCCGCGAGGGCAAGCCGTTTCGCCCAAGCGATTGGGTGGACCGCATGTGCAGTACTTTTGCTACCTTTGGCGAAAACCGTAAATTGCGCTACTCGCCTTATTTACGGCCAGAAATGGTGAATGGTGTGCGTTGTTTGGCAGTTAATTTAAAGCTAAAAAACACTAACCCAGAAGGCTTCGAGCAATTAATGCACTTTGTAGATGAAAATCAACTGAGCGTATTAGACGAAGCTGGCAACAAAATTACCGCGCCTGCTTAAGCGCAAAAAACTAAAGCTTTATTTGTTTGCAGCCTTTAAAATACCGTCTAGATACTGCTTAGTCACCAAGCCATGCTTGGTTTTTACAAGCTCACCACGCGGATTAAAAATATAACTAGTGGGCAGCACATCTGAAAAGCCAATTTGCTTTCGCACCTCGTCGTCGCCCAAAACAATAGGGTATGAAATCAACATATCATTCACATAATCAGTCACTTCTTGCGCGTCTTGATAATCGAAGGCCACGCCAAGAATCATCAAATCTTTATTTTTACGGCTATCGTATAAGGCCACTAAATCGGGCACCTCTTCCAAACACGGTGGACACCAAGTGGCCCAATAATTCACAATCACCCATTTACCTTTGTATTCTGCCAAAGTATGCTTTTTGCCCGCCATATCTTTTAGCACAAAACTATTTGCGGCATAGCTAATGACATGTAAGCTAAGCAAAAAACCTGCGAGTAGTGACAATAACAACGATTTTTTAAAATGCATGCGTTTTTAGACCCTAAAAATTAAGCAAAAAGTGACAAAGTGTTCATTACACTCTAATATAAGGCATTATTTGTATTAAACTTTACGTGCGAATCAAGCATTATATTAAGCATTACTTTTGGAGTTTGCATGCCGATTAGCCTTAAATTACCTAGTTTAGATGATAACCCAATTTTATTGGCTGAAACACGCCCAAACAAAATTAGTGAGTTTATTCAAAAACTTCCGTTTGGCGACCCTATTAGCGCGGCGGCCGATTTAATCGACGAGTTGCAAATTTTAAACAGCCAAAAAATTGCTTTTTCTAACAGGCTTAACGCGCTAGAGCTGTATCGGCCGACAGCGATTCAAATTTACCTAGATTTATTGCCACACTTTAGCAATGCGGGCATGCCTTTAAGCAAAAATGAGCAAGCTTTTGCCGATGCCGCTGTGCAATTATGGCAAGAAATGGCCTATGGCTACAAGTTTTCGCTGGTTGATTTACAAAACAAAATTTTAAATATTAATAACAGCAAAGTTACCGCGCAAGTGGTTCAGCGCGCCATTCATGCGCTTAAAGAAATTGCACTGGTGTATCACCTTTGCTATCGCTCTGCGCCTGCCAGCTTGTGGTCCGAGTTACATCAATTATATTTTTGCGCAGTACAGCAATCTGCAGAAAAAGTAGTTGTTTTTGATGCGCTGGCAAAAAATGATGAGAGCTCGGTTAATCTAATCTATACGCAAGTGCTACTAATGGCATTGGCGGATCCGCAGCACCTTGCCAATGCAGATATATTAAAAACGGATACTTATTTATCAAAAATAGCTGCGCATGCTGATTTAAGGCCTTTAGGCTTGATTGAAAATCCGGCAGGCGTATTTTTAGTCTCGCTTGATAGTAACAAAGCGCCGACGCCTTTTGCTAAAAATAAAGAATTACCAGACGGTAAAACAGACATTCTTTTGTTAACGCTTGGCATGGCAAGGCACATTCATCAGCACATTAAAATGTTGCGAGAGGGCAATTTACCTAATGATGGCAGCTTGCCAGTTAACGCGTTTGAAAGTCATTTCGAAGATTTATTGACGCGTCTGATTAAAAACTTTGGCAAATCACCCAAACGGTTATTCTCTAGAACCAAAAAAAGTGATGGTGTCGAGCTTGGCGTTGGTTTATTGGCGGCACACCATATATTGCAAGACGGCGATTTTTCTACCACCAAAGTTGCGCTAGCCATTAATGCCGCCAAACCATCACGCTGGCAAGTGCTTAATGTGAGTGCTGGCGGCTGCTCGCTACGTAAATTTAGCTCGTCGCAAACATCCGCTTACATTGGCGACGTAGTGGCAATTAAAAACAGCAAAACAGCCGCCTGGGAGATTGCTGTGCTGCGTTGGGCTAACGTGAATACGCTTAGTCAATTAGATGTTGGCTTAGAGTTGATTTCGCCAAATGCTACGACAGCCATTGCCAAACATGATGCTAACGCAGTTGAAGGTGAGGCCTTATTATTGCCAGAGTTGGGCGGTTTGAAGCAAGCTGCCAGCATATTAACCGCGCGCGGCTTTTGCAAAACAGATGATATTTTAGCTTTTGCTACCGAAAGCAATACCAACAAAATTATAGTGGCCAAATTAGTAGAGCGCACTGCGCGCTTTGAGCGATTTGAATATAAGCTGATGCCGTCAATTTAGCTTGATATTTGGCAAACGATGTTGTTATACTTATATTATTAATTAATATTAAGTACTAAAATATTAACGGTCAAATAAATTTGCTAGCTAAGTTTACGTCTAACACCTAAATCTAATATACACTCATTAGAATTACAGCAAGCAGTTCATAAGTAATTACAATAAAAAATATTACTGCTACAAATACCAAGCAATCTATCATATTTCAAATTTGAGGTCACAATGAGCGAACATA
>JANOWA010000208.1:0-1574 GCA_031417675.1 Methylotenera sp. | reverse complement strand
TCTGGGTAACGCCCAATATCGTCCATGGCTTCGTCAATAGCCTATTTAGCAATGGTGCTAATACCTAGCGGATATTCATTAGAAGAGAGATTCACAATATCAGCCTCTATAAACCACATATCGCGAGCCAGCTCAGCAATTGGCTTGCCGCCTTGGTATGGCGCAATGGCGCGAATGTAATCGGGAGCTAAACTAGAAAGATTCATGAAAAACCTAAACAACTGCCGCTGGATAAGAACCCAACACTTTAAGTAATGACGCGCGTTTTTGCAGCTCATTTAAAGCCGCTTTCACTTTAGCGTCGGTTTGGTGACCTTCAATATCTACAAAAAACACATAATCCCATAAACCTTGCTTGGAAGGTCGTGATTCAAATTTTGTCATGCTAACACCATGTTTTGAAAGCGGTTCTAATAAGTCCAGCATCGCGCCAGGTTTGTTTTTAGTGGTCATCACAATTGAGGTTTTGTCGGTGCCAGAAGCCGCCACATCGTGCGTACCCAATACCAAAAAGCGCGTGGTATTTTTGGGGTCATCTTCGATATTTTCGGCAAGCACGTTTAAATTAAATAACTCAGCCGCGCGTTTGCTGGCAATGGCGGCGGCAAATGTGCCATCAGCACTCACCAACTCATGAATCATCTGCGCCGCATAAGCGTTGCTAGTCACCCCCTCGCGCGATGCACTGGGCAGCGTTTTGTTGAGCCATTCGTGGCACTGCGCAAGCGATTGGCTGTGTGAAAATACGTGGCTAATTTGCGTAATATCACTTTGTTTTGAAAGCAAACAATGGTGAATGGGCAAGGTAATTTCGCCGCAAATTTTAAGCGTGCTGGACAGCAGCAAATCCAAGGTTAAACCAATCGCACCTTCGGTCGAGTTTTCTACTGGCACCACGCCATAATCGGCCTGATTTGCCTCAAGCGTACGAAAAACTTCGTCTATCGACCCGCAAACAACGGCTTGGCGGCCAAGCCCAAATTGCTTCAGCGCGGCTTCTTCAGAATAAGTACCAAGCGGCCCTAAAAACGCGATAGAAAGCTCTTTCTCCAGCGCACGACAATTCGACATCACACCGCGAAAAATATGGCTGACAGCCTCATTCGACAGCGGCCCAGCATTATGTTCTTGCAAGCGACGCAGCACTTGCGCTTCGCGCTCTGGACGATAAATCACGCCGTCATCTTTTAAGCTACCAATCGCACGTGCAAGCGCAGCGCGCTGGTTGACTAGCGTTAAAAGCTGCTCGTCAATCGCGTCAATTTGGTCTCTATGTTGTTTAAGCTGCTCTGACATTATTTAATGTGATGTTAATAATTAATTAAGTTAAATCATTAAGTTATATAATTTTATTAAAGTTATTTATAATAATTTTTTTATAAAATAGCATTAATTTTGACTAGTAAAATCTTGCATGTAATCAACCAGCGCTTGGACGCCTTCTATTGGCATGGCGTTATAAATACTGGCGCGCATGCCGCCTACCGCACGGTGACCTTTTAATTGTAACAAACCTTGCGCATCCGCGCCTTTTAAAAACGCTTCATTCAGCCTTTCATCACGCAAATAAAACG
>JANOWA010000207.1:0-3635 GCA_031417675.1 Methylotenera sp. | reverse complement strand
GTTGTTGCAACCAACGAAAACGATGTGCTGGATGAGTTCTTTAAAACAGGCGTGTATAAGCCACGTGGCTCGGCCAATACCTATCAAACTTCTAGCCCATCAATGGATATTAGCAAAGCCAGCAATTTTGAGCGCTTTGTGTTCGATTTGCTTGGTCGAGATGCCACAAAAGTGCGTGAGTTATGGGCGAGTGTCGATAAAGGTGGCGCGTTTGATATTAAGCATTTAATGCCCAAACTGGCCGATTATGGCTTTGTATCTGGCAGCAGCAATCACGCAAACCGTATGGCAACGATTCTCGAAACCAACCGCAAATATGGCGTGGTGATTGACACGCACACGGCTGACGGCCTAACAGTTGCGCTTGAATTACGGCATAAAAATACGCCAATGCTGGTGCTAGAAACTGCGCTTGCAGCTAAGTTTGAAGATGCCATAGTTGAAGCGCTAGGCAAAGTGCCGCCGCGGCCAGATTCTTTACGCGGCATAGAAGATTTGCCGCAAAAATTCACCGTGATGAATGTCGATGTGGCAGCGATTAAAGATTTTATTGTAAAAAATACTTAAACCGTCATTCTGGCGTAGGCCAGAATCCAGACGAGGTTAATAGATAATTAAATCAGCATGTTACCCTGTGTCTATATTCTAGCGAGTGAACGCAATTGAACACTTTACATAGGTGTGACTTCTGATTTAATTGCAAGGGTTTGGCAACATAAAAACAATGTTACTGATGGATTTACAAAGAAATATGCAGTGCATGTTTTAGTTTGGTACGAGCTGCATGCAACAATGGAATCTGCGATTATGCGTGAGAAAGCCCTAAAATACTGGCATCGAATATGGAAAATACGCATTATTGAACAAATGAATCCTGATTGGTTGGATTTATATAATCAACTTACCTGACTGGATTCTGGCCTTCGCCAGAATGACGGAGTTTTATGAAACAATACCATGATCTACTAAACCACGTGTTAACACATGGCAACAAAAAAACCGACCGTACTGGCACTGGTACTTTGTCAGTTTTTGGCTACCAAATGCGTTTTAATTTGGCGGACGGTTTTCCGTTAGTCACCACCAAAAAAGTACATTTAAAATCCATTATTCACGAGTTATTATGGTTTTTGCAGGGTAGTACCAATATTGCGTATTTAAAAGAAAACGGCGTCCGCATTTGGGATGAATGGGCGGATGAAAATGGTAACTTAGGGCCCGTTTATGGCTACCAATGGCGTAATTGGCCGAAGCCAGACGGCACGCATATTGATCAAATCACCGAAGTGATTAATGCAATTAAAAAGAATCCTGATTCGCGCCGTTTGATTGTTTCTGCCTGGAACGTAGCCGATGTAGATCTGATGAAATTACCGCCGTGCCACGCGTTTTTTCAGTTTTATGTGGCTGATGGCCGTTTAAGCTGCCAGCTTTATCAGCGCAGTGCCGATATATTTTTAGGTGTACCGTTTAATATTGCTTCGTATGCGCTTTTAACGATGATGGTGGCACAAGTGTGCAATTTAAAATTAGGCGATTTTGTGCACACGCTGGGCGATGCACATATTTACAGTAACCATTTGGAGCAGGTGAACGAGCAATTATCAAGAAATATTAAGCCACTGCCACAAATGAAAATCAACCCAAATGTAACCGATATTTTCAGCTTTAAATTTGAAGATTTTGAGCTGGTGAATTACGATGCGCATCCGCCCATTAAAGGTGCTGTTGCTGTTTAATGCTAACTTAACATAATGGCGCTAATTGTCGCATGAAGGCACATTTAAGGCGTTTAATGCCTAAGCGTATTTCATCATTATTTAAACTCGCAAAGCCAAGCCTAATCGCCGAAACAGGTTCGCTGTGCAAACTAAAGCTGGCACCCACTACAAACCTCACTTTATCTAGCTCGGCATCCTTCAGCAGCACTGACATGTTGATATTAGGGTTAATCTCAAGCCAAAGCGCCAGTCCGCCATTAGGCATTTTAAATTGCACAAAATCACTTAATTCGGTTTTAATTAAATTGGCAATCAATGTGCGGCGTTCTTCATAAATTTTGATCACTTTTAATGTATGTCGATTTATTTCACCTTTGAGTAAAAGCTCCGCCACCGCCAGCTCGATGACGGTGTTGCCTTGCCTGTCTATTAGCATGATTTCATTTGAAAAATGCTTGATAATCTCTCGTGACGCCACTACAAAACCCAGCCTAAAACTAGGCGCTAAAATGCTAGACAGCGAACCCACATAAATCACTCGATTGGGCTTATCTAAGCTTGCAATGGGCATAATTGCTTGATGCGAAAAATTGAACTCAAAATCATGATCGTCTTCAATAATCAAAAAATCATAGGTATCAGCTAGCGCCAGTAATGTTTGCCGATTCGGCATTGACATCGAAATAGTAGTGGGGACTTGGTAATGCGGGCAGACGTAAACCGCACGTATTCTGGTGCTTTTGCACAGCGCTGCTAGCGCGACTAAATCCATTCCTTCGCCAGTTTGCGCGACAGATATAATCGTCGCGCCACAACTTTTAAAGGCATCACTGGCTAATTGGTCGCACAAGCTTTCCATCACAATGACATCGTTTTGGCGTATTAAAGCGCGGCCAACCAAGAAAAAGCCCATCTGCTGGCCACGCGTAATACAAATATTTTCTACATCAGCGTGAAGGCCTCTGCTCATATTGAGCATTTGCAAAATGGCTTGCCTTAATATAAGTGTGCCTTTTGGTTCGTTATACGCTTGTTTGTTGGTACGGATGGTCGTTATTAATGCATGGCGCATGGCGTGCGAAAAAACTTCCAGCGGAATCAGGCGCGAATCTGAAATACCTTCGCTAAAACGAATAAATTCACTTTCTGCCTTTTTATCAGTGACAATTTTAGACTCAATAATGGTTTTATTTTTGAAAGCAAAGTCTAACTTTTTAATGGGTTTAGGCGCGTGACCAACGGCCAATGTGCGCGATGACACAAAAGTGCCACGCTTACTTTCTGCGTTTAGCCAGCCTTGCGCAATCAGCTCTTCATAGGCTTGCACCACCGTTTTTCGATTGACACCTAGTCTAATGGCTAGCTCACGCGTGCCTGGCAAGGCCATGCCCACAGTAAAGCGACCTTGCTGAATTTCCTCAATAATTTTATTGGCGATTTGCGCATGTATCGATATGTTTGAATCACGCGTTAGTTCAACTTGACAATTCCAAGGTCTTAGCATAATGCCCTCATTTAAGTGCCTCCAACTACTTACAATGTCATTTCACCAAATCAATTCTGGACCCATTTGATAATTTAAACTGGATGGTAAGGTCAACTATTTAATTGATACAGTTACATTTGTTTACAAATTGTTACATATTGATTAACTATCGGCAATTTGATGCTTAATCACCATGCAACGTAAACTAAAGAACATAAACTAGTGTTTTAGTTTATTTTATTTTTTTGTCTTTGGAGATAAAAATGAAATTCAATACAATGAAACTAGCTTTAGGCCTAGTTGCAGGATTATCAGCGGCTTTGCCAATGGTAGCATCAGCAGCAGCAGACCAAGAAGCAGCAATCGCAAACGCAAACAACTGGGCTGATCCACGTGGCGACTACACGAATCAAGGCTACAGCAAACTC
>JANOWA010000206.1:0-2419 GCA_031417675.1 Methylotenera sp. | reverse complement strand
AGCAGGTGCAGCTGGCAACCGTGTTTATTATGACGCTACAAAAAAAATCCAAAGTGAAATTAGTACGGGGACTAGCCTAACTGTGGCAATGCAAAATACTGAAGTCTTCCCTAACATGGTATTGCAAATGACGGCGATTGGTGAAGAGTCTGGCGCGCTAGATTCGATGCTAAGCAAGGTGGCTGATTTTTATGAGGGTGAAGTGGATGATGCTGTAGATGCAATGTCGAGCTTAATGGAGCCCGTGATTATGGTGGTACTCGGCACGCTAATTGGTGGTTTAGTCATAGCAATGTATCTGCCAATCTTCAAAATGGGCCAAGTGGTTTAACAGAAAATAGCCCTATTTTTAAATCAAAAAAAGCCGCATTTAGCGGCTTTTTTTGTAAGCTATTTTTTGGCCGCCGCCTGCAAGCCTCTTTCAATCTCTTTATAAGGCTGCGCACCTTGCATACGTTTACCATCCGCAAAAAATAAAGTTGGTGTGCTATTTACGCCTACTTTTCTTGCCAACTCACCCACTTTCTCTAGTGGCACCTCGCAATTGCCTGTTTTTTCTGGCAATTGATTGTTCATTATCCAATCGTTCCAAGCCTTTACACGGTTAGGCGCACACCAAATACTTTTAGATTTAGCTGCAGAATCTGGGTGCAATTGAACCAGCGGGTACAAAAACGTATAAATGGTTACATCGGTAATATTGCTCAACTCATTTTGCTCTAAGCGTTTACAGTATGGGCAATCAACGTCAGAAAACACCACCAACTTGCGGCTGCCGTTGCCTTTTACCACTTTAATCGCTTGCTCTAGCGGCAAGCTGTTAAAGTCAATTTTGGTTAATTCATCCATACGCTCGCCCGTTACATCGCGTTTGCTTTTTGGGTCAACCAAGCGGCCTTCGGCTATTAAAAAGGTAAGCTTTTCATCGGTATAAATAATCTGCCCGCCCATAAACACCTCATACAAGCCCGCATAAGGCGTTTTGGTTACGCTATCCACTTTAAATTTTGGGTATGCAGTTTCAACTAATTTTTTAAGGCTCGCCTCGTCTGCTAGCGCAAACTGGCTAAGCGTTAATAAAGTTGCCGCCACAATTGCGTTTAAATACAAAGGTTTAAATTTCATGTTTACTTTCAGTTTCATTGATAAATTATACTGCCACCTGCTGTATTAATAATTTTTTGATTGCCGCTTGATTATTCAGTTGCTGCAAACCCCAGTGCCTTAGTTTTTTTAGCAAGCTAACTTCACTCGCAAACAAGCCATCTAAGCCTGATGTTAACTGATTCATCGTCACAATATCGGCTTTTCTGGCGCGCTCATATTGTCGTAACACCGCATTATCGCCAATATCTTGCATGCTGTGTAGCTTAGTCGCGACTGATGCCAATTGCATGACGTCTCTAAAACCTAAATTGACACCTTGTCCAGCCATTGGGTGAATTTGGTGCGCTGCATCACCTGCCAACACCACGCGCTCTGCAATTAATTGCGATGCGGTTTGTTGATTTAAAGTAAAGGATTGCGTATTGCCCACCTGCTTTAAATCACCCAGCACACTTTGAGAACTCTTACGCACATGGTGTGCCAACTCTTCACCTGACAATGCTAACAGCTCAGACGCCCTTTCGGTTGACACAGACCACACAATCGACACCATTTTATCTGGCATAGGCAGCAGAGCCAACACGTCGTGCGGCCTAAACCATTGCCTTGCGATATGTTGATGCGGCTTTTCAACCAAAAAATTGGCCACGATTGCGGTTTGATGAAAGTCTTTTTGCTTAACGGTAATCACAGTTTGCTGCCTAACCCAAGAATTTACACCATCGGCCGCAACAATTAATTGAGCAATAATTTTTTGACCATTCGCTAAACTAAGCACCGCTTGCTGCCTTGAAATATTTAATGACTGGCAAGGCGCGTCAGCAATAATCGTCACATCCAACTCTTTTAATTGCAGCCAAAGTGCATGCGTCAAGTGTTGATTCTCAATAATCAAACCTAGCTTAGGTAAGTTTGCATCTTCGTCTCGCAATGCAAGTAAATGATTGGCTTCGTCAAATAAATGCATCGCATTAATGTCATTCACGCGGCTAGTATCCACATGCGCCCAAACGCCAATGCCTTTTAGCCAGCTTTCGGTGGCTGGTGTTAGCGCATACACGCGCTCATCCCAAGCTTTTTTAAGCTTGACGACTGGTTTTTTGGCATCGACCAACGCCACCTTTTTGCCTTGCTGCGCAAAGGCTATCGCCGCGCTTAAGCCCACCAAACCTGCGCCTACTACAACAATGTCAGTTTGAATATCTTGCATTATTTGCCAAAACTCATTTTGCCAACTAAAAAATTTTGGGCTGGTTTTAATAACCCTAAAGCACCAAGACCCGCGCCCCTTATGGCTTGCAGGCCGATGATG
>JANOWA010000205.1:0-3947 GCA_031417675.1 Methylotenera sp. | reverse complement strand
ATAAGCGGCCCTAGCCCAATCGCAAGACCCACTAATATGAACAACAAGATTGGAAAATAATTTTCCAGCACAGAATTTTCCTAACACACTAAAAACACATAAGAACTGCATGAACAAACTGTATAAGTTGGATTTGATTGTTGGCTTTTGGCTATTAAATCAAACGGTTCACTATCAAAGAGATTAACGCTTTGCTAGTAGCTACTGGTGCCGACGGAGAGACTCGAACTCTCACGACCTAAGTCACAACCACCTCAAGGTTGCGTGTATACCAATTCCACCACGACGGCAATTTATTCAGACTTAACCTAAAGTTAATTAGGCTAAGCATTATTTAGGTATGTCTTTCGCGGCATTGCCTACAGGTGCACTACTTGGTGTCGTTTCTGTGGATTTAGTTTCAACTGGCTTAGCGTCCACTTTAATTTCTTGCGTCTTAATGGCAGCTTTTACCACACTGCCATTGCCTGCGCGGTGGCTTGCCATATAGGCCAGCGTTAAACTTGTCGCAAAAAACACCGCGACGCAAGCTGCGGTGGCTTTGCTCATAAAATTAGACGATCCGCTGACGCCAAACAGGCTGCCAGATGCGCCGCTACCAAACGCCGCGCCCATATCGGCGCCTTTGCCGTGCTGCAACAACACCAAGCCAATGACGCCTGCTGCTGCCAAAATGTGAATAATTGTGATTAAATTTTCCATGAAGCTTATCTTTCTGAAATATTATTTAGCATAATATTTACCTATGTTCTACCTAATAATTTACGCCATTTATGCGGCTGATGCTTCGGCCGCATGGCAAATTGCTGCAAACTCTTGCGCGTTTAGCGAACATTTGCCAATCAACCCGCCGTCGATATTCTCTACAGCGCATAATTGTAACGCATTTTGCGGGTTTACGCTTCCTCCGTAGAGGATTTTTAGCTGATTCGCCGCGTCATTATTCAGGTTGGCGATTTTATTACGGATGAACAAGTGCATACTTTTTGCCTGCTCTGGCGTGGCTGCCAAGCCCGTACCAATCGCCCAAATTGGTTCATAAGAAACTACGCTATCGGCAAAAACGGCCGCGCCATGCGCGTTAATAATGGCGTCTAACTGCTTGCCAACTACCATTTCCATTATGCCTGCCTCGCGCTCTATCAGCGTCTCGCCCACACACAAAATTGGCGTTAAACCATGTCTTTTCGCTTGCACAAATTTGGTGGCGATATTTTCGTCCGATTCGCAATAGGCTGTTGCGCGCTCGGAGTGGCCGATAATCACAAATTTGCAGCCAAAATCCGCCAGCATCAAAGCGCTCACCTCGCCCGTAAATGCGCCAACTTCGGCTTTCGCCATGTTCTGCGCACCCCAAGCAATGTGGGTGTTGTGCAACATTTCTTGCAACTGCGCGAGGTAAGGATACGGCGCACAAATCACCACTTGCGTGTGTTGCAAGTGAGATAAGCCTTCAACAAAATCAGCCAGCAACGCGGCGTTTTGCTTAAGATTGCCGTGCATTTTCCAATTGGCAACCACTAATTTTTGCACTAATTTTTTGGTCGGGGTTTTTGATAGAGTCATGAGTCGGCATTATAGCGCATGCCAGTCAAAGTTGTTTGCAGGCAAATAGACTTCAGCAGGTTTCATGTTATCGGAGTTAATTGAAATACTTTGCCAGTATCGGTATGCTATTAGTCATGGCACTTAATGCACTTTATGTCGATTTTAATTCTTACTTCGCCTCGGTAGAGCAACAATTACGCCCCGAGCTACGTGGTAAGCCAATTGGTATATTAGCAGTAATGGCAGAAACCACTTGCTGCATCGCCGCCAGTTACGAGGCAAAAGCGTTTGGTATCAAGACTGGCACTGGCGTTCGCGATGCGCGCAAACTGTGCAAAGACATTGTTTTTGTAGAAGCGCGACCGCCAATTTATGTGCAATACCACCATAAATTAATTGAAATCGTCGAAAGCTGCACGCCTGTCGAAAAAGTGTTGTCAATCGACGAAATGGTGTGCTTTTTAACGGGCAGCCAGCAAGTAAAAGAAAATGCGCTAAAACTCGCCGCCAAAATTAAGCGTGAAATTAATAAGCAATTCCCGTTTATTCGCAGCTCTATCGGCATTGCGCCCAATACTTTTCTCGCCAAAACTGCATCTAACATGCAAAAACCAGATGGTTGCGTGGTGATTGAAGACAACGATATTCCGCAAAAATTATTCAGCCTCAAGCTACGCGCATTAAATGGCATTGGCAGCCAAATGCAAGCGCGGCTAGAGCGCTATGGTATTGATACAGTTGAGAAACTTTATGCCGCCAACAAGCAACAACTAAGAGCCGCATGGGGCAGTATTGAAGGTGAACGTTATTACGACAAACTGCGTGGTATAGAACCGTATTATGTAAAAAACGCGCGTAGCAGCCTAGGTCATTCGCATGTATTGCCGCCAGAACTGCGCAACCACGCGGGTGCAAAAGCGGTGTCGCATCGCTTGCTACAAAAAGCCGCCATGCGCATGCGTAGTTATGAATTACTCACATCATTTATCAGCGTAAAAATAAAACTGCGCCACAGAAAAACCAAAGAAACAGCGCGTTTTTATAACGAAAGCGTAGTAACTGCGACTGATAATAGTCTTAAATTAACCGAAAGTTTAGAAACGCTTTTGCGCGGATTTGCTAAGACTGACAGCAAGCTTGACCCGATTGCGGTTGGTGTTAACTTTAGCCATTTAAGCAACGCAGATGAGTACGTAGATGATTTATTTGCCGAAAAACCTAGCGCAACAGAGAAAAGGCTCAATAAAGCACTAGATATTTTAAATTTGAAATATGGCAAAAATACCGTGTATTTTGCAGGTGCGCATAACGCATTGGCTAGTGCGCCTATGCGTATTGCGTTTAATTATGTGCCTGATTTAGTAGTCGAGGAAGACTAGATTTTAAAATTAAATATTTTAATTACAACGACTTAAATTTTCACTACCATTGCCACGACTTAACTCCTCATGCCGATGAAAACCACCCAAATCGTCACTATTGGCGGTACGGGTTAATTCATCATGACGATGATTTGCGCTTAAATCCTCACCTGACTGACCGCGCGCGAGCTCATCATGACGGTGTTTTGCATCTAGCATATTTGACTCGCTACCGCGCGACAAATTATCATGATTATGCTTTTCATATAAATCATCACTCGGTATGCCACGGCTTAATTCATCATGACGGTGATTTTCACTTAAAACATTCGTCTCACTACCGCGCGACAAGCCATTATGATTATGTTTTTCGCTTAGATGATTGCTTGGTTTACCACGACTTAAATTATCTGGTACGCAGGCTTTAAGCTTGCATTGCACGCAAGCTCTTTCGCCATATTGCGCAGCTTGTGTAAAACATGCGCATAACAACAAAATAACAAACAAAGTAATTTTAATCATTTTAAATAGCACGTATAAAACTCAATGATTTCAAGATAACACTTTTAAAATTGATTGGCACGCACTTTCGACTAATCTATATAAATTTTTTAGCAAAATTAATATGTTGAAGACATTTTTGTCTAATTATATGAAAGTTTGTGGCATGTGCGGCGTTAATAAAAACAAAAAAACCTCACAACTTTCGTCATGAGGTTTCGTGTCAACCATCTTGCAGATGATTGGATATAAATAGCTTGGCGGTGACCTACTTTCGCATGCAAAAAGCATACTATCATTGGCGCTGGTTCGTTTCACGGCTCTGTTCGAGATGGGAAGAGGTGGGTCCAAACCGCTATGGCCGCCAAGCATAACTGGTATCACTAATGATTGAATCATCAGCAGAAATGCTTTGCATCTTAACGATACATATTCGCCTGTTCACTGTTCCACGAGCTACGTTTCACGTTTCTCATTTCACAGCCTGTCAGGCTTTAACAAATTGGAAGAAGTAAAGTTTAGTTTTACACCTTTTCA
>JANOWA010000204.1:0-3380 GCA_031417675.1 Methylotenera sp. | reverse complement strand
TACGCCCACCGTGCCGTAGATAATACCAGCGGTTGGAAAATCTGGTGCAGGAACAAGTTCGATTAGCTCTTCAATGCCCATTTCCGGGTCTTTAAGCAAGGCAAAACACGCGTCCAAAACTTCATTCAAGTTATGTGGCGGAATATTCGTCGCCATGCCCACTGCAATGCCGCTGCTGCCGTTAATCAGCAAGTTGGGAATGCGCGCTGGCATAATCAGCGGCTCATGCTCGCTGCCATCGTAGTTAGGGCCAAAATCAACGGTTTCTTTATCAATATCGGCCAATAATTCGTGCGCAATTTTGCTCATACGGATTTCCGTATAACGCATCGCTGCCGCGTTGTCGCCATCCACCGAGCCAAAGTTGCCTTGACCATCCACCAGCATGTAACGCAAGCTAAAATCTTGCGCCATACGCACGATGGTGTCGTACACCGCGGTGTCGCCATGCGGATGGTATTTACCAATCACATCGCCGACAATACGCGCGGATTTTTTGTACGGCTTGTTGTAATCGTTGCTAAGCTCGTGCATGGCAAACAACACGCGTCTATGTACAGGCTTCAAACCATCGCGCACATCGGGCAAGGCACGACCCACGATTACGCTCATGGCGTAATCGAGGTAGCTTCTACGCATCTCATCTTCAAGCGAAATCGGCAGGGTTTCTTTGGCGAACTGGTCGGGTGAATTGTTTGCTGGTGGCTTATCCATTAATTACTTCCGTCGTGATTTCTGTTTTTTATAACTGGGCTAAATTTTTAGCAAACTTAAGCGCTTTTTGAGAGCGCTTTTTTAGTTATTTTGACGCACAAATTTTAGCACGTTTACCCCCGCAAAACACGCACTTTGTCGCGCCAAATGCTGGTTCTCTGAATCAATATGAATCTCTAAACGAAGATTTGAATTAATTAGAAGTTCAGAGTGCACAAATGGTTTTTTGCACGCAGTGACTAAACACAATCTAGCGTGCAAGGTAAAGCATTTTGCACACACTACTCGCTACTTAGAAACATAAATCCGCTTTCAAATCATCCACATGCTCTAAACCCACGGCAATGCGCACCAAGTTATCTTTGATGCCCGCCTCTGCGCGCGCCTCAGCGGTAATGCGGCTGTGCGTGGTGGAGGCTGGGTGGGTGATGGTGCTTTTTGCATCGCCGAGGTTTGCGGTAATCGAAATCAGTTCAGTCGCATCAATCAACGCCCAAGCGGCTTGCTGCGGCGTTTGCCCTGCTTTTGGTTTTACTTCAAAGCTTACAATGCCGCCGCCACTAGTTTGCTGTTGCATCGCTAACGCATGTTGTGGATGCGAAGGCAAACCTGGGTAATACACGCGTGCCACTTGCGGCTGTGCTTCTAACCATGTGGCAAGGGCTAACGCGCGGCTGGCATGGGCTTCCATGCGCACAAACAAGGTTTCTAGCCCTTTTAAAAATATCCAAGCGTTAAATGCGCTCATGGTGACGCCTGCGGTGCGTAAAAAGCCATAGACTGGCTCCATTAGCGCTTTAGAGCCTAACACCGCACCGCCTAAGCATCTGCCCTGCCCGTCAATATATTTGGTCGCCGAGTGAATGATAATATCCGCGCCCAGCTCTAATGGTTTTTGAATCGCAGGCGTGCAGAAGCAATTATCTACCACCAAGTGTGCGCCTGCTTTGTGGGCGATGTCGGCCAAGACCGCAATATCGCACACTCCGGTAAGCGGGTTAGATGGCGTTTCGACAAAAAATAGCTTGGTTTTTGCTCTCACCGCAGCTTGCCATTCGGCCAGATTGGTTTGCGACACAAACGTGACTTGTAAGCCCCAACGCGCAAGAATATTGCCAAATAGCTGAGTGGAAGTACCAAAAATGCTGCGTGACGATACAATATGCTCGCCTGTGCTGCATAAAGCCATGACCGTAGCTAATATGGCCGACATGCCACTAGAAGTCGCCACGCATTGCTCTGCGCCTTCTAGCGCCGCCAGTTTGTTTTGAAACATAGTGACGGTTGGGTTGGTGAAGCGCGAGTAAATATTACCTGGCTCTGTGCCGCCAAAGCGCGCTGCTGCTTGCGCCGCGCTGTTAAAGCGGAAGCTGGAATTTAAAAATAGTGCTTCTGAATTTTCGCCAAACGCGGTCATCTCGCTGCCCGCGCGCACGCTTAAGGTTTCGGGGTGATATTGTTTTTTCGTCATAAATAAACCTTCGTCATAATATTGCTCGCCACTAAAAACCACTACTTCGTCATTCCCGCGTAGGCGGAAATCCATTTTAATCAACCACCTAGATGTGTCTCCGCTTTGCGAGCATTCGCTTCGCGAATTGCCTGCTAAAACCACTACGCGAGGATGACGAGGTTGTTTGTTTTTAGGCTTAAAATTAGTTTGCGCAAAAGTCTCAAATAAAAAAACCCGTTGAAGCTAAGAATAAGCTAAAACGGGTTCTTTGGGACTCTCGCTTTAGCAGAATTTATTATGCGCTCGCAAGCTGAGTAAGGCTTTGTTTAAAGTTGGCCACTCAAATCAGCGCAACTCCATTTAACGCCTTTAATAATACACTGTCAAGTAAATTTGCAGCTGCAAATAAGCCAGTAAACCCATTTACCCCCAACACTTTGAGCACTTCTTTTTGCCTTTCGGCCAAGCCAACCCACAAGGGCAAACGTAAAATCCGCTCTGACAAGCTATCGGTATTTTTTAAATCACCCTGTGTACGCGCAAATTTTTTGCCAGCTGGCGCGCTATGTAATGGAATATAGTGAAACACGGGGTGAATATCTTGCTGTTTGAACTTAGCAATTAACTCGGTACGTTGTTTTAATGAATTGAGTAAAATATAGTACATGTGCGCATTATGTTGGCATTCTGCGGGGATAATCGGGCGGCGTAAATCGCCCTTTTTCTCTAAACCTTCAAGCGCTTCATGGTAAATTTGCCATTTTTGCATACGCCTTTGCGTGATAAATTCGGCCTGTTCAAGCTGCGCAAATAAAAATGCAGCAATATCTTCGCTAGGTAAATAGGATGACCCCACATCTTGCCAGGTGTATTTATCGACTTGGCCGCGGTAAAACTGGCTACGATTAGTGCCTTTTTCGCGAATGATTTCAGCGCGCAGTGCAAATTGCTCATCATTAATAAGAATTGCACCGCCCTCGCCAGAGATAATATTTTTGGTCTCGTGAAACGAATAGCACCCAATATGCCCGATTGCGCCTAGTGCTTTACCTTTATAGCGCGCCATTACGCCTTGCGCCGCATCTTCAATCACTAATAAATTGTGTTTTTTAGCGATGGCCATGATGGTGTCCATCTCACAGCCCACACCCGCATAATGTACAGGTGCAATGGCTTTGGTTCTAGGGGTAATCGCGGCCTCTATCAAGGTTTC
>JANOWA010000203.1:0-2025 GCA_031417675.1 Methylotenera sp. | reverse complement strand
TTCACATAATCCACTTTATAAATACGCAACACAGGTGCATCTGGGGCTATATACAACACGTTACCTTCCATTTTATAGGTTAAATCCACTTGTCTAGATAGCCGCTCTAAAATGGCGGGTAGCGTTTGATCAACCGCATTCAATGTAGCACGGCCTTGGATGCTGGGGTGAATGTCGATATTCAGCTTGCTTTCACGCGCTAACGCAAACAAAATCTCTTTTACAGGCACTTCGTTTACCACCACGCTATAGGTTTGCGCCTTTTTGGTGGATTTTGGTACCGGTAATTGCGGGCTGATTCGCGCCAATTTAGGAATTGGCGCGCTAGTATTTGCAGCTGCATTGGCGTTTTCAGCTTGCCCTTGGGCGCTTTGCTTGCCATCAATATGCCCGTTAGAGGGTTTAATTTTTGTTTGATGCGCGCAGGCATTTAGCAATAACACTGCCAGTACAACACTACTAAATTTAACCCGATCAATTTTAAAGTGATTGTTTAGCACGCCGCTCCCGCTCCCTAATATTTTTTATGCACAAGATTGTTATTAGTGTTATCGCATAATCTGCTTTCAAATGCAATACTAACTGCTTGAAAAGCTTATAAATTTATTATTTTTTACGATTTATTTGGTTTCTTGTAACACGCCTGCAATAGTGCGTAACTGTGGGCGATATTTTTGGATTTCTGCGGGTAATTTTTGCAAGGCTTGTGTGGCTTCAAAGCGGTTGGCATAACTGCCAAACAACACGGTTAAAAATGGCAAATTATTGACTTTGGTTCTATAAACGTAAATATTATCTAACTCAATTTGCTGACTAAGTCGCTCAATATCGGTTTTAACTTGCGCATCGTTGGCAGCGCCCATTAATTGAATACTCACCGTGGTTGGCGGCTGCGCGGTTAGCCACGCCGTCGTTACATTTAAACGACGCGTTAAAATATCATCTTGTATGTTCATAACAGCCGTATTGCTTGGCGCAACATGGTTGACAGTTACCGTAGTTGCAGGCGAGAGAGTTGAAGCTTGAGATGCTGTGGTGATGGCGGCCGCCGCGGCTGGCGAAGTGGTCGTCGTTAATATTGGCATTGCGGGTACAGTTGGCGTTGCTGTTGCTGGTAGTGCTGGCGGCTGTGCTAGTTGCGGCGTTTGTGGCGCAGCTACTTTAGGTTCAGCTTTTTCAATCTCTTTTTTAAGTTGTGTTGTTGCAACAGATTTTTGCAGCGGTTTTGCGGGCTTTTGCGCCAACAAGCTCACCGTATAGCCAAGTACCAAGCCCAATCCCAGCAGACTCGCCCACATTAACCATCGCGATTGCTTGGCTGCCTGCTTTAATTTTTCGGCGCCAAATTCGCTATCGCCAATCGCCGCTTGCACGTGTTTTGGCGTCACTTGATAGACATTTTCGGCATACGCCGCCAATAACGCTTTGTCGGCCAAAATATTCACACGGCGCACCAAGCCTTGTGCAGAGCCTGCAATTTTGGCAATTGCGGCCTTATTAAACAGATGCGGGCCAAAATACCCCGCGCCGCGTAGCCTAAAAATAAGGTATTCACCAACTTCTTGCTGCTTTAGCGGGCTTAAATTAAAGCTATGCGTAATACGCTCGCGCAGTTGGCGGATGTTGACCTGATTCAAGTTCTCATCTAACTCGGGCTGGCCAAACAACACAATTTGCAGCAACTTATCGTGCTTGGTTTCTAGATTAGATAGCAGGCGTATTTCTTCAAGCGTAGCGAGTGGCATGCCTTGCGCTTCTTCTACAAAAATCACCACTTGTTTACTCGCCGCATGCCGCGCCAATAGGTGCGTTTGCAGCACTTGCATCACTTTTAGGCGGTCGGCATTTTTGGGTAATTTGAGTTGCAGCTCAAACGCAATGGCATGCAAAATATCTTCTGGCGCTACGCTTGGGTTGGCAAGGTAAATGCGCTCAACATTCTCTGGCAACATGGTTTGCAGCATGCGGCACAACATGGTTTTGCCGCTGCCCACTTCACCCACCACTTTTACAATGCCCTCGCCA
>JANOWA010000202.1:0-3897 GCA_031417675.1 Methylotenera sp. | reverse complement strand
CAATGGCAGAAAACGTGGCAAGCCAAGAGGTACGCTTATCTTGGGCAGGTTCAGGCGCAGCTAGCGGCATTAATGTGGATAAAATTTACACTTTTCACCGCGGTAGCTACGTGATTGATGTCGCGTATCAAATTAACAATGGCAGCGGCCAAGCCATTACGCCTTCGGCTTACTATCAACTGGTGCATGATAATGAATCGAAACAAGGCTCTAAAATGATGCCAACCTTTACTGGCGGGTCTTATTTCACCGAAGCAGACAAGTTTAAAAAAGTGACATTTGCCGATATGGCAGATGAACAACTATCTAAAACGGCGCAAGATGGTTGGATTGGTTTGATTGAACACTATTTTGCTAGCGCATGGATTCCAAAAGCGGGCGATAAGCGCGAGTTTTATACTAAACAACTCAATGATGATACATTTGCCATTGGCACGGTTGTGCCTGCTGCTAGCATTGCTGCTGGCGCTACAGCCGAGTTTGGTGCACGTTTATTTGCTGGGCCGCAAACCCACGCGGATTTAGCAGCGGCTGCGCCAGGCTTAGAGTTTGCAGTGGATTATGGTTGGTTGACGATTGTTGCGAAGCCGTTATTTTGGGCGCTGTCTAAAATTGAAGCCTTGGTACATAACTGGGGTGTGGCGATTATTATTGTGACCATTTTGTTAAAGGCACTGTTTTATCCGCTGTCTGCTAAAAGCTATCGCTCGATGGCACAAATGCGCGAAATGGCGCCACGTTTGCAAAGCATGAAGGAAAAATTTGGTGACGACAAGCAAAAAATGCAGCAAGCGATGATGGAGATGTATAAAACAGAAAAAATTAATCCGATGAGCGGCTGCTTACCAATTTTGGTGCAAGTACCTGTTTTTATTGCATTTTATTGGATGCTCTCTGGTACGGTTGAGTTGCGCCACGCGCCATTTTTTGGCTGGATTCAAGATTTGGCGGCGCCAGATACTTTGTTTGGCATCATTCCTAAAAGCATACCATTGCTTGGCGGCATGCCAATTGGTTTGTTGCCGATTTTAATGGGCGCGACCATGATCATTCAAACCTATCTAAACCCGGCGCCAACTGACCCCGTGCAAGCGCAAGTGATGAAAATTATGCCGATTGTATTTAGTGTGTTTTTCTTCTTTTTCCCCGCTGGTTTGGTGTTGTATTGGTTGGTGAATAATATTCTCTCAATCGCGCAGCAATGGTATGTGAATAAAACCATTCACGCTGCCGCGCTTGCCAAAAAAGGCAATGCAAAATAAAGATACCCTTTATTTTAAAGACACTATTGCCGCAATAGCCACCGCCAGTGGCGCGGGTGGCATTGGTGTGGTGCGGGTTTCAGGGCCATTAGCTAGCGCCATTGCCTGTCAAATTTTAGGGCATTGCCCTGCCCCGCGTCATGCGGCGTACCTTGATTTTAAATCTAATAACAATGAATTAATCGATCGCGGCATCGCGATTTTTTATCCCAATCCCCATTCTTATACGGGCGAAGATGTGCTCGAGCTGCAAGCGCATGGTGGCACTGCGCTGATGCAATTATTGTTAGCGCGCTGTATTGCCCTTGGCGCGCGCCAAGCAGCGCCTGGCGAATTTACGCATCGCGCCTATTTAAATGACAAAATGGATTTAGCACAAGCCGAAGCGGTAGCTGATGTGATTAATGCATCAACCGCAGAAGCCGCACGCAGCGCGATGCGATCACTATCGGGCGAGTTTTCAAACAGCATTCATGCAGTATTGGCAAAGTTGGTTAATTTGCGCATGTATGTTGAGGCTTGTTTGGACTTTCCTGAAGAGGAAATCGATTTTATAACTCAGGGCAAGGTTGCGGATAAGCTGGCTAACATCACCGATGAATTAAACAATGTTTTTGAAAAAGCCAAACAAGGTAGCTTATTGCGCGAAGGTATTCAGGTCGTTTTAATTGGCCAGCCCAATGTTGGAAAATCCAGCCTGATGAACGCGTTGGCGGGAGAAGATATTGCGATTGTAACGGCAATTGCAGGCACCACGCGCGATACCATTAAAAATGAAATTCAAATTAATGGCGTGCCGCTGCATATTATTGACACCGCTGGCCTACGCGAAACAGAGGATGAAGTAGAAAAATTTGGGATTGCGCGTACTTTTCGGGCTCTAGAAACCGCGCATATCGCATTATTATTAGTGGATGCAGCTAATGGCATTACTGACAAAGAAAAATCGATTCTAGACCGTTTGCCGCAAGGAATTGCCAAAATTTGGGTGCATAATAAAATTGATATCTCGCACGAAAGCGCATCTATTGCAGAAATTAAAAATGAAACACATATTCATCTTTCTGCTAAAACGGGATTGGGTTTAGATATTTTAAAAGCACAATTACTCAATTTGGTGGGTTTTCAGGCAAGTGGCGAAGGCGTGTTTATGGCGCGGGCAAGACATTTGGATGCGTTAAGCCAAGTACGTGCGCATTTACAAATTGCGACTGCACAAATTAATGCTGCAGAGTTGGTGGCAGAAGAACTACGTTTGGCGCAAGAAGCGTTAAGTAGCATTACTGGCGAATTTACACCTGACGATTTGTTGGGTGAAATATTTAGTAAATTTTGTATTGGTAAATAATTTAATATAAAATAAAGACAATAAAAAAGACGCATTAAGCGTCTTTTTTATTAGTAACCGTTTGTTTTAAAACTAATTATTCACACACTTATTTTACAAACATTGGCAATTTGCCAAAGTGTGCAGCTAGCATATAGTAAAAAGCCAAACGTGATTTAAAGCGATCTTCTTTCATTTTTACACAAACAGTTTCAATCGCAGCGTTTAGTTTGTCGTCACCATCGGTTAAACCTAACTTTTTCTGCAAAAAGTTTTTGCGAACCGTGTCGCGCTCTGATTCGTCGCCACATGATACAAACTGTGAATCTTTGTTTGACAATACCAAAGCATAAGTTTTTGCCATGCCATCTAGTGCGCCTTGGTGTACTGTGCCAGCATATTTTGTAGCAATATTTTTGTGCTCTTGTAAATCAGCCATACTATTCTCCTAAAAGTTATTTGGTGTTGTTAATCGCAACGTTAGGTACAACTGAAAAACCAAGCCTAAAAATACAATAAAATGGGCTTTTAAATGGTTATACGCCATCGCTATCACTACTATATGCCCGTTGCAACCCGTTCGTCAATAGTTGAAGTTGTAAAATATGATTAATCATGTTTCACGTGAAACATTAACAAATAAGCGGCTTTGCATGACGTTTTGCATGACTTAGTTTGGTGATTGCAGTAAAATCTAATTCTTTGCGTAATGCATGTTGCATGCGTTGCCAACCAATTGAAAGTAAACCGTTAATAGATGAATTTTCCATGAACTATCAAGATTATTTTGATGTAATTGTAGTGGGCGGCGGCCATGCGGGCACCGAGGCCGCGCTTGCGGCTGCACGCATGGGGCAAAAAACGCTTTTACTTTCACATAATATCGAAACTTTAGGCCAAATGTCGTGCAACCCGAGTATTGGTGGCATCGGCAAAGGCCATTTGGTAAAAGAAATAGATGCGCTGGGCGGCGCAATGGCGCAAGCGACTGATGTTGGCGGCATTCAATTTCGCATTTTAAATAGTAGCAAAGGCCCCGCTGTACGCGCCACACGTGCGCAGGCAGACCGTATTTTGTACAAAGCGGCGATTCGTCACAAGCTAGAGAATCAGCCCAATTTATGGCTATTTCAACAGGCAGTGGACGACATTATTCTAGAGGGTGACCGCGCGGCAGGTGTTGTAACGCAAATTGGCTTGCGCTTTAATGCTAAATCGGTGGTGCTAACTGCAGGCACATTTTTAGGCGGCTTGATTCATGTGGGTATGCAAAACTACAGTGCAGGCCGCGCAGGCGATCCGCCAGCC
>JANOWA010000201.1:0-4280 GCA_031417675.1 Methylotenera sp. | reverse complement strand
GCAAAAGCTCAGTCGCGCGCGTGTTTATGAAAGTTGGAAAAGGTAACATCGTGGTAAACGATAAACCTGTTGATGAATACTTTTCACGCGTGACTTCACGCATGATTTTGCGTCAACCGTTAGAGCTAACCAATAACTTGGCTAGCTTTGATATTATGGTTAACGTCATCGGCGGTGGTGAATCTGGCCAAGCGGGTGCTGTGCGTCATGGCATTACACGTGCCTTAATAGACCACGATGCAACGCTAAAAAGTGCGCTATCACAAGCTGGTTTCGTGACGCGCGATGCACGTGAAGTAGAGCGTAAAAAAGTGGGCTTCCGTAAAGCGCGTCGTCGTAAACAATTCTCTAAACGCTAATAGTTCAGCGTCTAGTACTGAAAAAGGTCGCGCTAGCGGCCTTTTTCCTTTATGGTTCAATATTTGGCGGTTTAACAGTTAGGTAGCTATTTAGTTAATTAATGAAAAAGTATGGCAAATAAAATTAAAATTGGCATTGTAGGCGGCACGGGTTACACAGGTGTAGAGCTGTTACGTCTATTGGCCTTGCATCCGCATGCCGAGCTTACCGTCATTACTTCGCGCGGCGATGCGGGGTTGCCTGTTGCCGATATGTTCCCCAGCTTGCGCGGCTTTGTGGATTTAAAATTTAGCGACCCTGCAACAATCGATTTAACGCAATGCGACGTGGTGTTTTTTGCAACACCACACGGCGTGGCCATGAGCCAAGCGCAAGCTTTGCTAGATGCAAACGTAAAAGTAATCGATTTGGCGGCTGATTTTAGGCTGCAAAACATTGAAACGTTCGAAAAATGGTACAAAATGCCACACAGTTGTGCCGATATTTTGAAAAATGCAGCGTATGGCATCCCCGAGCTTTATCGTGAGCAAATTAAGTCCGCCAAGGTGATTGGCAACCCAGGTTGTTACCCAACCACGGTTATACTAGGCTTGGCGCCGTTGTTGGAACTTGGCTTAATTGATTTTTCTGCGCCTATTGTGGCCGATTGCAAATCGGGCGTATCGGGTGCGGGCAGGAAAGCCGAAGTGGCGACTTTATTTGCTGAATCTAGCGACAACATGAAAGCCTACGGTGTAACAGGCCACAGGCATCAACCAGAAATTCATGCCCAGCTAACGCAGTTAGCGGGTGAGAAACTAGATTTTATATTCGTGCCGCATTTAATCCCGATGATTCGCGGCATGTTATCGACTATTTACGTGAAATTATCGGCACAAGGCTTACAAGCTAATGTGCAGACTTTATTTGAAAAGCGTTACGCTAATGAGCAATTTGTGGATGTATTACCAGCAGGTAATATGCCTGAAACTCGCTCTGTGCGCGGTTCTAACCTATTGCGTATTGCTTTGCACAAGCAAGTGGAATCTGACTACTTGACTATTGTGGTGGTGCAAGATAACTTGGTAAAAGGCGCGGCTGGGCAAGCGCTGCAAAATATGAATATAATGTTTGGTTTTGAAGAAAACGCTGGCTTGCAAATTGTGCCGCTATTACCCTAAATTAAACCAATGTTATCACTAATCCAGAGCCAATATTGATGAGACCAGTTGATCGTAGAGTTCGCAACCATTTTGGGCTTACCGCTAGACGTGTCGCTGTGCGCTCGCAGCGCCCTTGGTATTTTCAGGCGGTATTGGGCTTGATTTGTGCCGCGTTGGGGTTTGGCCTTGCTTATTGGCTATTGCACGATAACGAAAGCCAAAACGTGAAGTTACAATTGCAACAAACTACCTTAGATAATAAAGCGTTAGAGATCAAATTAGTTGGCGCGCAGCGCGAGCTGCAAGTAGAGCTGGCGACAAATAATAACCTTGCCAAAGAGCTTGCAAGCGTTCAAGATGAGAATCTTAAGATAAAAGAAGATTTATTCTTTTACAAAAATATGATCGGCAAAAAATCAAAATAACGGTTTAGCAAAATTAAATTAGGAAAGCATATGTTTTTTAAAAAAGCCAACAAAATTGATAATCGCATTGATACCTTAGTAGGCGCAGAAACCCGCATAGAAGGCGATTTACATTTTAACGGCGGCTTGCGGGTGGATGGCGCCATTCGTGGCAATGTGACCGAGCAAAACGGCACGCCGAGTACATTGATTTTAAGCGAACACGGCGCTATTGAAGGTGCGGTTACCGCTGCTAAAATCGTGCTTAACGGCAAAGTGATTGGCCCTGTGCGTTCTAGCCATTTTATCGAGCTGCAAACCAAAGCACGTATTATTGGCGATTTGTACTACAAATCACTCGAGATGCACACTGGCGCAGTGATTGAAGGCAAGCTCATTTATTTGGGCGATGGCGCGGCTGATGAGTTGCTATAACCGAAGAGTGATCGCTTGTAATGTTGAACAATAGCCCCAAATAGTAGTCTGACAATTTAGATTTTAGAAGTTTAAGGAGTAAACCATGAACGCAGTAACCGAAAGCTTGATGAATGCCACCCCAGATGTAGCAATGCCTACACCCCTGGTATTTACCGATAACGCCGCCAAAAAGGTGAAAGAACTCATCGAAGAAGAAGGCAGCCCAGATCTTAAACTGCGCGTATTTGTTAGCGGTGGTGGTTGCTCAGGCTTTCAATACGGCTTTACGTTTGAAGAAGAAGTCAACGATGACGATACGCAAGTGATGAAAGATACCGTAACCTTGTTAATCGATCCAATGAGCTTGCAATATTTAATGGGAGCGGAGATTGATTATCAAGATAATTTGCAAGGCTCACAATTTGTGATTCGAAATCCACAAGCGACGTCAACTTGTGGTTGTGGTAGCTCGTTTTCAGTGTAAATGCTTGATTGTGTTAAAAAAGCCAAGCGTTTGCTTGGCTTTTTTGTTTTATCAAGGCCATGCTTTTATGTCATGTTGAATGCATTGGTTTAGTCTCATTTTTTAAGTTTAATTCGATGGCTCCATTCAATACTGGAGCGCTCAACCAGTAAAAATGAAAGATAAGCCGCAACTAAGCATGCCAATATCGCAATAAATGAGCTAAAAATATCTGCAAACAATCCATTAGAAAATACTTTTTTTGTAATGTTAACGCTTGCGCCAGTGACGGGGTTATGCAGTAAGTAAAGGCTGTAAGAAACGAGGCCTAACCATTGCAAAAAAGCCCAATTTAACCAAACATGCATTTTACCTACAACGCCAGCCAACAAAAGCAAACTCGCGGTGATTGCGGCTGCAATGGTAAAATCTGCATGATAAATAAAACCAATGATCAGCAAAATAACACAATAACCAATGGCGGCTATTCGCAAAAAACCTTGATTTAACCAGCCCCAACAAATAATCACACCCAGCAAAAAACTATACCAAAACCCAACAAACCCGCCTTGCCAAAATATATTAGTCACTAATTCTAGCGGCCAAAGTAGCGCGATTGCGCAGAACACAATAATAACGATGCCGCGCGCATCCACAGTTTTATATTTTAGTTGCAAGCAATCGGCGAACCAAACCAATAAGGCGAATGCAATATAAAACTGTACTTCGATACATAATGTCCAAAAAACTACATTAATTTGCGGTGTATTAAATAGATCTTGTACAAAAAAAGCATGTTTAAATAAATCACTCGCTATTGGCGGCATATAGGCAATATGCAGTGCTTTTGATTTGATAAAGATGAAAATTAAAGCAAATATAATCGCAAAATAATACGGTGGCGCTAGGCGCGTTAACCTTCTAGCAATAAACTTGCACGCATTGGCAGTATTAAATTTTACTTTGTGCGCAGTTAAGGCCATGACAAAGCCACTTAACACAAAAAAAACCGCAACACCTAAATGACCCCAGCCAAAAACGATGTTGTAAGCTAGCTTAGGAATGACATTTTTTATGGTTTCAATATGATGTCCTTCGGCCAAGTGAAACAAAACCACCCAAAGTGCGGCTAAACCTCTTAAGCCGTCGGCAAAACTTAAGCGCGCGTTATTATTACGGGTAGATTTGCTAGCTGAAACTGCTGCTTGTAAACTCATGCGAAAATATCCGCCATTAACGCTGTTCAATCGGCACAAACTCACGTCTCGCCTCACCTGTATAAAGCTGCCTTGGGCGGCCAATTTTGTGTTCTGGGTCGCTATTCATCTCGCTCCATTGCGCTATCCAGCCTGCGGTGCGGGCTAGGGCGAAGATGGCAGTAAACATCGAGTTGGGGATTCCCATGGCGCGCATGACGATACCGCTGTAAAAATCGACATTGGGGTAGAGTTTTTTGCTAACAAAGTAGTCATCTTCTAATGCGATTTTTTCTAG
>JANOWA010000200.1:0-2847 GCA_031417675.1 Methylotenera sp. | reverse complement strand
GCCATGCGGCAAATGGCTAGTATCTAATTGCTGTTGATAATCCAGCTCGTTTTGTAATAGCGCTTGCTCTTGAAGATTTAATTTTGGCACCACTTTTTTGGCTGTCTGCGCAAACCAAGCTTGCCCACGTTGATTCAGACTCTGCTGCTTAAATGACGCACCCGCCAAATGCAGTTTGGCCAAAGTTAAGGCTACTTCTCGTACTTGTGCAAGATTGGGCGTAGCAACATCTTTACCTATTAAGCAGCTCACCATTAGCGCTGGTTTGCCTTTTAACACGTGCAAAGCCAGGCCATTTTTATCGGTGATGGGCGCAGGGCAAGGCACGCTATGCGCGGCCAAATGTGTCATTAAATGAACAAAATAAGGTAATTCTTCATAATTATTTTTCTCGAAAATGGTGAGTACGTATCTATTTTGAGGTGTAATCACAAAATAATTAGTATTAGTAATACCCGCCGCAATACCGCGTAGCTCGCTGACTTCGCCAATGGCAAAATCGCGCAACCAAATGCGCACATCATCTAATGTTAAGGTGGTGAAAACAGACATAATAAATACTAATTTCTTTTAACAACCGTCATTCCCGCGAAAGCGGGAATCCAAATTGATCTTGTGTTAAAAATGGATTCCCGCTTTCGCGGGAAAGACGAGCTTGAAAGTTTTGGACTCAAAACGACACTCTGGAAATGTTACATTTAATTAATGTTAAAACCTAAAAATGACCCATTTTGGGATTGCTAACGGCTCCACCGGCCCTGTATTTACCCAGCCGCCATCTTGGTCGTCTTTGTGCAAGTAATACGGCACACCGTGCTCAGGTGTCACTTTCATCATGTACACCTGCCCATTCACGCTGTATTCTTCAACCGTTTCTTTGCCTTTTTTGCGAATGGTGACTTGCGGTTCGGCCTCTAGTGCCTCACCATCGACAATTTTGGGCGGCGGCGGTACGTCTTCTAGCGGCTGTGCATTGGCGGGCGTGCCCGCCGCTAGTGCGTGATAAGGCATGAATAAAACGCACAGCAGTAAAGCCAATGATTTCAGTTGTTGCATGTTATTCTCACCTTCAATTTAAGTTAATTCATTCTAACAAAAAGCAGGTTAATAAGACACCAAGCTTATAAATATAACTGAATTTTTCGCTCAGCTGGCGTTAGCTCGAATCCAGTGTCTTCGTAATGTTTAAATATGGCCTCCACAATATCTTTCGGTTCGTCAATCAGTTGAATAAGCGCTAAATCATTCATCCCCGCCATACCTTCAGTCACCAGCACGTTTTCAAGCCATTCAAGCAAGCCGCTCCAAAACGCTTTGCCTACCAAAATAATCGGAATTTTGCGGCTTTTTCCCGTTTGCACCAGCGTAATCGCCTCCATTAGCTCATCCAAAGTGCCAAAGCCGCCTGGCATCACCACATAGGCACTAGCGTATTTGACAAACATCACTTTACGCATAAAAAAGTATTTAAAGGTGAGGTCGATATCTTGATAAGCATTGCCACCCTGCTCAAATGGCAACTCAATATTTAAGCCGACGCTAGGGCCAATACCTGCAAATGCGCCTTTGTTTGCGGCCTCCATAATGCCTGGGCCGCCGCCAGAAATAACGCTAAAACCTGCATCACTCAGTTGTCGCGCAATTTCTTCAGTAAGTGCAAAATACGGGTGATCTGGCTTGGTACGCGCGCTGCCAAAAATCGAAACTGCAGGCGTAATTTCTTTTAACTTTTCGGTGGCACTCACAAATTCTGCCATAATCTCAAATGCATGCCACGATTCATGATTTGCAGAATCGCCATTCAATAATTCTGGCTCGGTAATTGGTGGTAATTTTCTTGTTGTCATGCAGCTTCTCTTTTTTAGTAACCTTAATTATGCGCCAAAATGTTTGGATTTTTAAATGAAAACTCTGCTTCTTGTCGATGGCTCATCTTATCTTTATCGCGCGTTTCACGCCATGCCCGATTTGCGCAACAGCAAAAATGAACCCACAGGCGCGATTCAAGGCGTTCTTAACATGTTACGCCGTTTACATAAAGATTACCCCAGCGATTATAGCGCGTGTGTGTTTGACGCAAAAGGCAAAACCTTTCGCGATGATATTTATGCTGAATATAAAGCCAATCGCGCCAGCATGCCCGATGATTTGCGCCCACAAATTGAGCCATTACACGAAGCGATTAAAGCATTAGGTTGGCCGCTAATTATGATCGACGGCGTTGAAGCGGATGATGTGATTGGCGCACTCGCAAAACAAGCCGAGCGCGAAGGCATTCGCACCATTATTTCTACTGGCGATAAAGATATTACGCAATTGGTGAACGACAAAATCACGGTGGTAAATACCATGCGCGATGCGTTTAGGCGCGTGGATGACGTGCTGGATATTGCTGGCGTTGAGCGCAAATTTGGCGTACCGCCCGAGCGTATGATTGATTATTTAGTGTTAGTTGGCGATACCTCAGACAACGTGCCTGGCGTAGAAAAAGTCGGGCCAAAAACCGCGGTAAAGTGGCTAACGAGTTACGGCAGCCTAGATAACATTGTAGCGCATGCCGATGAAATTACTGGTGTGGTGGGCGACAATTTACGTAAAGCCTTACCGTGGCTGCCCACCGCGCGTGAGCTAATTACCATTCGTACTGATGTGGGCATCCAAGATAATTTGGCTGATTTATCACCGCAGCTTCCAGATAAAATCAAGCTGGCTGAATTGTTTGACCGATTTGAGTTTAAAAGCTGGCGCAGAGAGTTGGATAATATAGGAACGCCGTCCGCTTCACCCACATCACCCTCTCCCTCCGCTTCGCTCCACCCTCTCCCCTCAAAGGGAGAGGGGCTATTT
>JANOWA010000199.1:0-6818 GCA_031417675.1 Methylotenera sp. | reverse complement strand
GTGCGTTGGCTGAAAGTGATGCGCCTGTGACGGTGAGCAACCTGCGCCAAATATTGCGAGAAGAGTTGCATGCGGCGTAATAGCCCGCGTAGGGCGCACCTGTTTGCGGTGCACCGTATTAATCTTTTCTTTCGGCGGACTGCTTCGCGAGTCCGCCCTACATAACTCAATAACTTAAATAAATAATTAACCCTAAAATCTCACTAAATCCATCGCTTCTCTCGCCCCGCCCAAGCTTTATTTCGCCCCTGCATTCGCCATAAACCAACAATATTGATACGTGTTGATGCTGCTATTCGCACAAAATCTTGCCAACTTAGATACATGATTAACTTACGTTGGTTCATTTTTTTCTTGTATGTGCTGCTATTTTTCGCACCTTCCTTTTGCTTGCAGGTAAAATAGGCACATGCAAGATTTGCCTGAAAATTCTCAACATTTAAGCCCACAGTTTCTGCATTTGCGCTGCCATAGTGAATTTTCGATTGTAGATGGCATTGTGCGCATTGACGACTATGTGCTGCAAGCCAATAAAGACGCCATGCCTGCGCTAGCATTGACCGATTTAAGCAATTTATTTGGCGCGATTAAATTTTACAAAGCTGCGCGCAGCAAGGGCATTAAGCCTATTATTGGTTGTGATATTTGGCTTGAAAACAGCCAAAATCGCGATCAAGCGCATAGAGCCTTATTGTTGGTACAAAACCATACGGGCTATTTGCAATTGTGCGCGCTTATCAGCCGTGCTTATCTCGAAAACCAATACCGTGGCCGAGCCGAGCTTAAACCAGAATGGTTACAAGCAACACAAGGTCTAATATTGATTTCTGGTAACGCGCAAAGTGATATTGGCGCGGCGCTTATTGCGGGCAATATTGCGCTAGCTGAAAAGCTTGCTAAAGAATGGTCAACCGCGTTTCCTAATCGCTTATATATTGAGTTACAACGCGTTCATGCGCCGATAGAAAATCTAGCACAAGAAAAATTGATTCAACAAGAATCCGTCATTCATCACGCGCTCGATTTGGCCAGTACGCTAGGTTTGCCTGTACTAGCCACGCATCCCATCCAGTTTATTGCAGCTGATGATTTTATGGCACACGAAGCCAGAACTTGTATCTCAGAAGGCTACATGCTGGCAGATTCACGCCGCCCTAAAAACTTTACGCCCGAGCAATATTTTAAAACACAAGCGCAAATGTGTGACTTGTTTGCGGATATTCCTGAGGCCTTGGCTAACACGGTGGAGCTGGCAAAACGTTGCAACCTTACCATTGAGTTAGGCAAAAATTATCTGCCCAACTTCCCCACGCCCAATGGTGAAAGTTTAGATGCGTATTTAATTGCGCAGTCTGAAATTGGCTTAGAAGCACGTTTGAATGTGCTTTACCCTAACCTAGAAATACGCGAAGCTAAGCGGGCAGAATACCAAGCTAGGCTAGCGTTTGAGTGCAAAATTATCAACCAAATGGGCTTTGCAGGCTACTTTTTAATCGTGGCCGATTTCATTAACTGGGCCAAGCACAATGGTGTGCCAGTTGGCCCTGGGCGCGGCTCTGGTGCAGGCTCTTTGGTTGCATATAGCCTAAATATTACTGATTTAGACCCGCTTGCTTACAACTTGCTGTTTGAGCGTTTTTTAAATCCTGATCGTGTTTCGATGCCCGACTTTGACATCGATTTTTGCATGGACGGCCGCGATCGCGTGATTGATTACGTGAAGCAAAAATATGGCCTTGATGCGGTTTCGCAAATTGCCACTTTCGGCACCATGGCGGCCAAAGCGGTGATTCGCGATGTTGGTCGCGTGCTAGACTTACCGTTTAATTTTGTGGATGGCATCGCAAAATTAATACCGCTTGAGCTTGGCATTACCCTAAGTAGCGCACTAGAAAAAGAGCCGCAGCTGCAAGAGCGGCGCGAGGCTGAAGATGAAGTTGCAACGTTGTTAGAGCTTGCGCTGCGGCTAGAAGGCCTAGTGCGCAATGTGGGCATGCACGCGGGCGGCGTACTCATTAGCCCCAGTAAAATTTCTGATTTTTCGCCGATTTATTGTCAAGCCGATGGTGGCAGTTTTGTCAGCCAGTACGACAAAGATGATGTGGAAGCCGTTGGGCTGGTGAAGTTCGACTTTTTGGGACTAAGAACGCTCACCATTTTAGAGTTAGCAATGCTTAACGCCAATAAGCAGCGCGCGGCATTGGGCGAGCCGCCGCTAAACTTTGAAACACTGCCGCTTAACGACAAGGCTAGTTACAACTTACTAAAGACTGCCAATACCACAGCCGTGTTTCAGCTAGAGTCGCGTGGCATGAAGGACATGCTGAAACAAGCCAAACCCGATTGCTTTGAAGATATTATTGCGCTGGTTGCCTTGTATCGTCCTGGCCCGATGGATCTGATTCCCGATTTTTGTCGCCGCAAACACGGCTTGCAGCGCGTGGAATACCCGCACCCAGCAACCGAATCAATATTAAAAGAAACCTACGGCATCGCGGTGTATCAAGAGCAAGTGATGCAAATTGCCCAAGTAGTGGCGGGCTACAGCTTGGGTGGCGCCGATTTGTTACGTCGCGCCATGGGAAAAAAGAAAATAGAAGAAATGGACGCGCAGCGCGCCATTTTTACTGAAGGTGCGCGCCAAAATGGCTTAAACGAGCGTCAAGCGACCGAGCTGTTTGATTTGTTAGAAAAATTCGCAGGCTATGGTTTTAATAAATCGCATGCGGCGGCTTATGCTTTGGTGGCCTATCACACCGCGTACTTAAAAGCACATTATCCAGCGGCATTTTTGGCGTCCACCATGTCGGCGGACATGAATAATACCGACAACATTCATTTGTTTTTTGATGATTGCGCGCCGAATAAAGTGGAGGTGCTGCCGCCCGATGTCAATCAAAGTGGTTATCGTTTTGAACCGCTCAATAACAGCCAAATTTTGTACGGTTTAGGCGCAATAAAAGGCTCTGGTTTGGCCGCAATTGAGTTGATTTTGGCGGCGCGTGAGCAAGATGGCTCATTTAAAGATTTGTTCGATTTTTGCAGCCGCTTAGATTTACGCAAAGTGAATCGGCGCGTGATTGAATCGCTGATTCGCGTGGGCGCGTTTGATAAGCTAGAACCGAATCGCGCAGCCTTGCTGGCAGGTGTTAGCATGGCCATTGCAGCAGCCGAGCAATCCAATAGCCATGCTGGGCAAGATTGCCTTTTTGGCGGTGTGAGTGAAACCAAGCATGCGTTACCAAACGTGCCAGAATGGTCTGCACAGCAAGCATTGATAGAAGAAAAAGCTGCGCTAGGCTTTTATTTAAGCGGCCATCCATTTTTGAGCTTTAAGGACGAAGTCAGCCCATTTGTGCGCGGCACATTAGCCGATTTAACGCCACAAGAGCAGCCAAAACTGATGGCGGGCATAGTAGCGGGCGTGCGTATTCGCATGACACAGCGCGGCAAAATGGCAATTGTCACATTAGACGATGCGGTTTCGCGTATCGAGGTGGTGGTGGGAAATGACTTGCTCAACCAATCGGCGCAGTTAATTAAAGAAGACCAATTGTTGATTATTGAAGGCCGCGTTAGTCATGATGAATTCTCTGGTGGCAACCGCGTCAATGCGCGCAAGCTGATGGATTTAGCTGGCGCGCGCTCTCAATACGCCAGCATGCTTAAAATTGCCTGCAATGGCCAATCGGATGCAGCCAAACTCACGCATATACTCAAACCTTACTGCAAAAAATCAGCAGAATCGACACAAAAATTGTGTCCCGTTAAAATTGAATACCACAACGGCCAAGCGCAAACCAGTTTGATGTTGGGCGAGGCGTGGCGCGTAGAGCTGCAGGATGAGTTATTGCACAATCTACGCACATGGCTTTCAGTAGAAAACGTAAAAATCCTTTATAATTAAACTTATGTTTATTTAAGCAATATCAATCGTATGAAATTAAGGCGCATCACCGATATGAAAGTAAGTTATTTAGACTTTGAGCAGCCCATCGCGGAGCTTGAAAAGCGCATTGATGCGCTACAAGTGTCGCACGATGAGCACGATGCGCTCGACATTAGTAAAGAGTTAGATCAGCTACAAAAAAAACAAACTAAGCTGTTAACTGACACCTACGGCAAGTTGACAGCTTGGCAAATTTCGCAAGTGGCGCGCCACCCACAACGGCCTTATACGCTTGATTATATTGAACATTTGTTTACTGATTTTGAAGAGCTGCATGGCGACCGTGCCTATGCGGATGACCCAGCCATCGTCGGTGGCCTAGCGCGTTTTGAAGGTATTTCTGTGATGGTGATTGGCCACCAAAAAGGTCGCGACGTAAAAGAGCGCCAATACCGTAATTTTGGTATGCCGCGCCCAGAGGGTTATCGCAAGGCTTTGCGCTTGTTTAAAATGGCCGAAAAATTTGGCCTGCCAATCATTACCCTTATTGATACGCCAGGCGCGTACCCAGGCATCGGCGCGGAAGAACGTGGCCAAAGCGAGGCAATTGCACGTAATTTGTATGTAATGGCAGAGCTAAAAACACCGATTTTAGGCGTGATTATTGGCGAAGGTGGTTCGGGCGGTGCGCTGGCACTGGGCGTGGTCGATCAACTTATTATGTTGCAATATTCTACTTATTCGGTGATTTCGCCTGAAGGCTGTGCCAGTATTTTGTGGAAAAGTGCATCCAAAGCGCCAGAAGCCGCAGAAACATTGGGTATTACAGCCGATCGATTAAAAGGCCTTGGCTTGGTTGATGTGATAGTGACTGAACCGCTGGGCGGTGCGCATCGCGACGTTGCAGCTACCATGGAATCGATGCGCCGCGCGCTTAAAACCGAGCTTGCCGCACTGCAAAAGAAACCGACCGATAAGTTACTAGCGGCGCGCTACGAGCGGCTAATGGGCTATGGTAAATTTAAAGAAACTGCCAGCAAGTAAAAGCATTGAACATCGGCTTAAAGTCTTATTAGTTGATGTTTTCACTCAAAAAAAGTGTGCAAATCCTAAGCTAGTGCTAGCTTTTAGCGGCGGTTTAGATTCTATCGTTTTGCTACATTTGCTAGCAGAATGCCGCAAAACTATTTCATTTCAACTCTCTGCGCAGCATGTGCATCATGGTTTAAGCCCCAATGCGGATAACTGGGCAGATTTTTGCCAACAAGTTTGCCTAACTCTTAACATCCCATTTGCACTATCTAAAGTTAATATCAATAAAAATAGTGGCTTAGGCACAGAAGCCACGGCGCGTGAGGCGCGCTACAAAGCGTTGTTAAGGCCAGAGGCAAACTTTATTTGCCTCGCACATCATCAAGATGATCAAGCTGAAACCTTGTTATTGCAACTAGCGCGCGGCGCGGGCGTAAAAGGTTTGGCAGGCATGGCTGCAATTAATGGCAAACTGCTGCGCCCCTTGCTGGACGTGCCTCGCAGCGCATTAGAAGTCTATGCCAAGCAACACAATTTGACTTGGATTGAAGATGAAAGCAATGCTGATACAGCGTTGGACCGTAATTTTATGCGTCATAAAGTGTTGCCAATTCTAGCGGAATCATACCCTAGCATTCGCCAAACACTAAGCCGCAGTGCGCAACACATGGCCGATGCCAATATGTTACTGGATGAATTAGCGCATATCGATGCCTTGCAAGCGGGCTTTGATGCGAAAATAAATACCGTTATAAGCTTGAGTACATTAAAAAATTTAAGCGAACCTCGCGTTAATAATTGCCTACGTTGGTGGCTGGCACAAAACGGCTTACAAATGCCCAGCCAGCAACAATTACAGCAAATCTCAACGCAACTATTGCATGCCAAATCTGATGCCAATATTGCAATAAAAATAAGTGATAGCTTAACGCTTAGGCGTTATCAAAACCGCGCTTATTTAGTGCAAGACATACCGCCGAATGCGCCAATTAACTGGCTGTGGCAAGGTGAAGCAGTGATTGATTTACCCAATAAATCCCAGCTAATTTTTAGTAAAAAGATAGGTGAAGGTATTAGTTTACGCAAAATAGAAAACGCCAAATTACGCATTAAGTTTAGAGAAGGCAGCGAGCGCTTTAAACCACAACTTAGCCGCCCAAATCGCAGCCTAAAAGTGATGTTACAAAATGCCGACATGCCACCTTGGCAACGTGAACAATTGCCGCTTATTTTTATGGATGATACTTTGGTAATTATTCCCAATTTGGGCGTGGCTGCTGGCTTACAGGCCAGTAGTGATGAGTTGGGTTTAGTGGTCACTTGGCTTACTTGAGTAAGTTATTAAGTTGTATCCAAACACTATTTAACAGAGCTGGCTGCGCCGTAGCGGTAGGGTGCAAGCCATCATCTTGAATTAAAGATGGCTTACCAGCAACGCCTTCTAGCAAAAATGGTACTAGTGCGATTTGGTACTGTTTACTAATAGTCATGTACATTGCGCTGAAATTTTTGCTGTATTTTAAGCCGTAATTGGGCGGAATTTTCATGCCAAGCAGCAACACTTTGGCTTTTGCGACCTTTGCTTGCGCGATCATTTGACTTAAGTTGGCTTGCATATCAGAGATGGGCAAACCACGTAAACCGTCATTGGCGCCTAGTTCTAAAATGACGATATTGGGTTTGTGTGTGACAAGCGCAGCGCTAAAACGCGCTAAGCCGCCGCTGGTGGTTTCGCCGCTAATACTGGCGTTAACCACTTTATAAGAAACATTACTTAAGTTATTTTGTGCCAAATTTTGTTCTAAAAGCGCCACCCAGCCCTGACCTTGCGGCACGCCATAACTAGCAGATAAACTATCGCCAAACACCAAAATGGTTTGCGTGGTCGGTTTTATAG
>JANOWA010000198.1:0-3668 GCA_031417675.1 Methylotenera sp. | reverse complement strand
CGGCAAGCCTTGTTGGTTCGGCAAAATCCAAATTTGCAGTAAATGCACAGGCTCGCTATCCGACGCATTAAACTCACTATGCGTGATGCCCGTGCCAGCTGTCATGCGCTGCACATGGCCTTGGTGAATGACTTCCACATTACCTAAACTGTCCTTATGCGCCAAATTGCCTTGCAGCACGTAGGTGATTATTTCCATATCCGCATGCGAGTGCATGCCAAAGCCTTGTGCAGGCGCGATGACGTCTTCGTTAATCACGCGCAACACCGAAAAGCCCATCCAATTTGGATCGACATATTTATTAAACGAAAACGAATGATAGCTGTCTAGCCAGCCATGGTTGGCGTGGCCGCGGTCTTGCGAGCGCCTTATTTGCATGACTAATGTCCTTTTTGCAAACATTTATAAAGGGTTCAATGTGCTAATATTAGGCCATTAGTGTTTGTTTTCAAGCTACAAAACTACTAAGAAAGAATATTTATCGTCATGCAAACCACTCATTTAAACATTAACCATGCCGCGACGGTTAACGCCATTATACAAGCCACTTCTAAGGTTGTATTAGGTAAGCAACAGCAAATAAAACTGGCGCTTGCTTGCCTATTGGCTGGCGGCCATTTGCTAATAGAAGATTTGCCTGGCATGGGTAAAACTACGCTGGCGCACACACTGGCGCAGGTGTTGGGCTTGAGTTTTAGGCGCGCGCAATTCACCAGTGATTTATTGCCTGCCGATATTATTGGCGTGTCGATTTTTGACAGAAACACGGCTAATTTTCAATTTCATCCTGGGCCAGCGTTTACCAATGTGCTACTGGCCGACGAGATTAATCGTGCCACGCCTAAAACGCAAAGCGCATTATTAGAAGCGATGGAAGAAAAACAAATTACGGTGGATGGCGCAACGCATGTGCTGCCCAACCCATTTTTTGTCATCGCCACGCAAAACCCTAAGCACCATATTGGCACCTTTGCACTGCCCGAATCACAGCTAGACCGCTTTTTGATGCGTATTAGTTTGGGTTACCCAGACGCGCAATCTGAACGCGCTTTACTTAAAAATCAAGGTGGGCGCGCAGTATCCGTGCAAGCGGTTTGCAATGCTGAAACCTTATTTAGCTTGCAAACCGCAGTGCAAACCATACATGTTTCCGATCACTTGTTAGATTATTTGCAAGCGCTCATTGTGCATACTCGCACGCAATTAAGCACAGGCTTATCGCCGCGTGCAGGTTTGGGCTTGCGCCAATGCGCGCAAGCCTGGGCATTGTGTGAGGGTCGTGATTTTGTTAGCCCAGAAGATGTGCAAGCGGTTTTCGCCAGTGTGGTGACGCATCGTTTAATGTTAGATAAAGACAACGCGAAGGACAACGCACAAGCCGCACAGCAAATTTTAAGCCAAATCGCCATTCGTTAAGATGCATTGGTTGCAACGCGAATATTGGCAACAATGGTTGCGGGTGGCAAAAAGCAGCGGCAATATTGCTACGCTAAACCCGCGCCAAATCTATATTTTGCCCACCATTTGGGGCGTGCTGTACGCCGTCATGCTGGTGTTGCTGCTGGTCGGCTCTATCAATTATTCGCTCAGCCTTGGCTACTTTGTCACGTTTTTGCTGGCCTCGCTTGGCCACACCGCCATGCTATATACTTGGCGCAATTTAGTACATTTGCAAATTAGCGTTTTGCACGCACAGCCCGTATTTGCGGGCGATACTGCGATAGTGGCCATTAACATTTCTGATAGCAAAAACCGTGCACGTTATGCGATTGCTGCCAAAATTGAAGCGAATATCGCAACAATTGAGAACATTACCGCCAATCAATCGCACGTTTTTTCACTGCCATTTATCACCCACCAGCGCGGTTATTGTGCGCTACCACGCATCACGCTTTATACCGAGTTTCCGCTCAGTTTATTTCATGCATGGGCTTACGCGGCTTGCCCTTTGCAAGTGTTGGTTTACCCAAAACCCAGCGGGCAGCAAGCATTGCCTGCGCTATTGGTGGATGCCAGCAATATTGGTACTAATCAAGCGAGCCGTGGCGATGACGATTTTGATGGTCATAAAGCCTACCAACTGGGCGACGCGCCCAGTCGCGTCGACTGGAAAGCCTCTAGCCGCGGCATTGGTTTATACACCAAAATTTACAGCGGTGAGGGCGCAGACGCCTTGTGGCTAGATTACGCTTTGGTGGATGGCGCGCTTGAAACACGCATTTCGCAACTAGCAAACTGGGTGGTTGATGCGCACGCCGCGCAGCAACGCTATGGTCTAAAACTACCCAATTTAACACTCGCGCCCGATGATTCCAACGCGCATTACCACACTTGTATGCAAGCATTGGCCTTGTTATGAAAACAAAAGCCAAGCAATTAAGTGCTGTGCAAATTAAATGGCTGCTTGCCGCGCTTGCCATAATATTGGCGACGCATGCGCTCAACCTACCTATTTGGGTCATCACCGTGAGTGTGCTGCTGGGCGCGTGGCGAACCATCTGCATCAGCAAACCCATCTTTATGCCTAATCGCTGGCTGCTGGTGCTGCTATCTTTGATACTGGGATTACTTATTGTACTCAGCTTTAAAGGCCTGTTTGGGCGCGATGCCAGCTTAAGTTTGCTGGTGATTATGACCGCGCTTAAACTGCTGGAAACCAGAAGCCTGCGTGATTATATGCTGTGTATTATATTGGGATTTTTTTTGGTGGGTAATTTGTTTTTGTTTAACCAAAGCATGGTCACTTTTGCGCTGTGTGCCCCGCCATTGCTGCTTCTTACCGCTGCTTTGGTCAATACCAGCACAGCTCAAAAACCCGCGTTTTTGCTTAAACTCGCAGGCAAGCTGCTATTGCAATCGCTGCCCATTATGTTGGTGTTATTTGTGTTGTTTCCACGTATTCCTGGGCCGCTGTGGGGCATTCCGCAAGATGCAAACAGCGGCATGACGGGTTTGAGCGATAACCTGCAATTTGGCAATATTAGTCAGCTCACCAAAAACAGCAGCATTGCATTTAGGGTGCAATTTCAAGGCACAATTCCACCAAAAAACCATCTGTATTGGCGCGGGCCTGTGCTGTGGCATCAAGAAGAACATAGCTGGTTAATGGCGAGCGATAATATTGGCTTGCCTGCCGAACATTTAACAGTATCAGGCGAAGCCACACATTATACGATGACGCTAGAGCCGCATAACCGCTTATGGTTGTTGCTGCTGGATATGCCAAGCAGCATTCCAGTCAATACCAAACGTACGCACGATTACTCTGCGGTGTCGAATGAACCCGTGCGCAGCCGTATGCGTTACGATGCGGTTTCCTACGCGCACTACACGCTCGAAGCGCAGCCACTTAACGAGCGCGAAAGCATTATGGCCTTGCAGATTACCGAAGGCGAGAATCCACGCACGCGAGCATTGGCGCAGACTTGGCTTAATTTATCGCCAGCGCAAAAAATTAACACGGCGCTTAAACTGTTTCGCGAACAAGCGTTTATTTATACGCTCAAGCCGCCATTGTTAGGTAAAGATCCGGTTGACCAATTTTTATTCAACACGAAAAAAGGTTTTTGCGAGCATTACGCCACCAGTTTTGTTTACTTAATGCGCGCCGCTGGGCTGCCTGCGCGCATCGTCACGGGCTACCAAGGCGGCGAGCTTAACCCCAACGG
>JANOWA010000197.1:0-2171 GCA_031417675.1 Methylotenera sp. | reverse complement strand
GCACCAACTCACGCGATTTACGGCGATTTTGGCTGACCTTTGGTTTTTTGATTGCTTTAACTTCAGCCGCCACAATTGGCTTGGCATGTCCCGTATCAATCATAATGCGCGCACCAAATTAGCCATTTCAATCGCCACTTGCGCCGCCTCTGCGCCCTTAATCTGCATACGGGCAAGTGCTTGCTCGTCATCTTCAGTCGTCAATACCGCATTTGCCACAGGCACGCCAGTGTTAAGCTGAACCTCTGAAATGCCGCGCGCAGACTCGTTTGCAACCACTTCAAAGTGGTAGGTCTCGCCGCGAATAATCGCACCCAAAGCAATTAATGCATCAAAACGTTCGCTTAAAGCCATGTGCTGCAAAATAAGTGGCGTTTCTAGCGCGCCTGGCACGGTGGCTATGCGAATATCGGCCTCGGCCACGCCTAGTTTTAGTAGCTCTGCATGACAAGCGACCAGCAAACCATCACCAATAATGCTGTTAAATCGCGATAACACGACGCCGATTTTTTTGCCTTTGCCGTCTAAATTTTGCTTAATTTTATTCAATTCAATCTCATCTGTTCTTAAAATGCCAGAAGCCGCTATTTTACCTGATTAAACTAAGCTAAACGTAGTTATGAAATAGGCTTGCTTAAGAAAACAGCTGCTTATGAAAATAATACCCAAGCTTTTTGCACCGTCATCCAAACGCCGTAGCTAATTGGAATCAACACCGCTAACCAAGCCAATTTAACCAATATTGGATGCGTTGCACCGCCAGAGGCAACCACTGCAGATGCATTTTCTAACGTTTTTTCATGCCCTACTTTACGCACTTCTGCTAGTTCAGCGTCGCTCATAAAATATTGCTCTGCAACGGGTTTTACTAGCATATTGGCAATAAAGCCCACCACCATTAAACCTGCTAACACTAGAAATATCGGTGAATAGACTTGGTCAAACGGCACGCCTTTTTCAAGCCGCGTATCGTGCATGTAATTGACTACTACTGGCCCTAAAATGCCCGCAGTTGACCACGCTGTGAGCAAGCGGCCATGAATAGCGCCAACGAATTGTGTGCCAAATAAATCGGCCAAATAAGCAGGAATCGTCGCAAAACCGCCGCCATACATGCTGGCGATAACAGCAAAACAAGCCACAAATAAAGCCAGCGATTTAAAGCCTGCCACATAACTGGCGGCGCAATACATGATTGCGCCTAAAATAAAGAAAATATAATAGGTGCGTTTGCGGCCAAGCTTGTCGGATGACGTTGCCCAAGCAAATCGGCCAAAAATATTAAATAATGAAATGAGCCCAACAAAACCTGCACCGACCGCCGCAGCCGCTTTTGTGAGCGACTCCTCTTTTTTAATATCGGCAAAACCAATGCTTTGCCCATTAACATCGTGTTGCCCAATCAACGCGCCACCAAAAGTCTCTTGCAACATCGGCGCGGCCGCGCCAATAATGCCAATGCCCGCCGATACATTCATACACAGCACCAACCACAGTAGCCAAAACTGCGGCGTTTTGTGGGCATTTTTTAAATGCACATTTTTACTGGCAATCATGGTATTAGTGCTTGCAGCAGGCGGCGTCCAATTGGCGGGCTTCCAGCCCACAGGCGGCACGCGGTAGCCTAATGCGCCACACATCATAAACACCGCATAAATAGCAGCCAGCACCACAAAAGTTTGCCAAACCCCCACATTACCAGGGCTAGCAAAATGCGCCATGAGTTTTGTCGCAAGCGGCGAGCCTATCATCGCGCCGCCGCCAAAGCCCATAATCGCCATGCCTGTCGCCATGCCGCGTCTATCGGGAAACCATTTAATCAGCGTAGAAACAGGTGAAATATAGCCAAGCCCAAGCCCAATGCCGCCAATAACGCCGCTACCCAGCCACATTAGCCATAGCTGGTGCGTGTAAACACCGTAAGCCGAAATAAGCAAACCGCCACACCAGCACACCATCGAAACCAAGCCCGCTTTGCGCGGCCCTTCGCGCTCTAGCCAGCCGCCCCATAATGCGGCAGAGCAACCCAGCAGCACAAAAAATAGTGTGTACATCCAACCCAAATCAAACTGCGTCCAATTGCAATCGGTGGCAGTTAAGGCGCGCAGGGTGCCCGATAATTTTTCACCAAAAGTAATCGCGCCTGCCGCACAAGCCGCCAATGGCTTGCC
>JANOWA010000196.1:0-8699 GCA_031417675.1 Methylotenera sp. | reverse complement strand
AAAGGCGGCTATTGGGAAGACAACGGCTATGAGTGGTATGCAGGCGTTTAACCACATCGTGTTATACAAACGACCTGTGTTTTTTAACGACTAATGTTTAGTTTGGCGTTTATTTTTTAGGTGGATTACTCGACTTCATCGGAATAATCGAACCATTTGGCACGACAACTTCTTTGCTTTTTTTAGGTTTTTTAACTTCTTTATTGCTCTTAATTTGACCTTTAGCCATGATGTTTCTCCTTTTATTAAGCACCCATCATAGGCTGATATAAAAATATAGGGTGAATATTTAAGGCCTAAGTTTAAATAATTTAATCTTGGGGCGCGTATAAGCCATATTTTTCAATACGGTAGCGCATCATATCGCGCGTTAAGCCAAGCAATTTGGCCGATTTTGACACATTCCACCCTGTTTTTTCTAAAGTTTTTTTCAACAAATCCTGATTATCGTGCGAAATATCTGCGACTACTTTTTCTATAAACGGTGTTTTTTGTTCAGCTACAGGCGCAAAATTACGTCTTTCAATCATTACACCAGATTCATTTATCAGACTTGGGCTAATCGCTATTTGATCGGCATCAATGGCTTGTGCACCTGCCAGCAGCACGGTTTGCTCTAACGTGTTGCGCAATTCTCGTACGTTGCCAGGCCAAGGGTAGCCCAGCAACAACTGCTCTGCCGCTGGTGTAAAGTATAGATTTTTTTTGCCATAATGCCGCGCATGCAGCTGTAAATAAAACGCAGCAATGCGCAAAATATCTTGCCCAGTGGTACGTAACGGCGCGGTTGAGAGCGTAATCACGCGCAATCTAAAATACAAATCACTGCGGAAGCGACCTTCTCGCACCATTTTTTCTAAATCTTGGTTGGTGGCGCTAATAATACGAATATTCACTTTGCGCTCGCGCACGCTGCCCACGCGGCGTACCGTTTTTTGTTCTAGCAAGGTTAGCAATTTAGCTTGCAAAGCTAAATCGATTTCACCAATCTCGTCAAGAAACAGTGTTCCGCCATCTGCCGCTTCTGCCAAGCCAACGCGGCTTTCTTTGGCATCGGTAAAAGCGCCTTTTTCATGACCAAATAATTCTGATTCCAGCAAATTATTGGGCAGTGAGGCGCAGTTAATCTCAATAAATGGCTTATCTTTACGCACGCCGTCAAAATGTAGCGCACGTGCTAATAGCTCTTTGCCTGTGCCTGTCTCGCCATTAATAAGAATAGAGGGCAGCTCGCCACCGCTGATTTGTTTCTCGGCGTCCAAAATTTGACGTACTTTTGCTTTAACTGCCGCTGTAGGCGCAGATTCGCCAATCATGGCCTCTAACGATGCGCCCCTTGATTGACTGCGTTGATAGACCGATAAAGTCTTCTCCATTTGTGCTTGGCCAAGCGTTTTATCTAGCACTACTTTTAGCTCGGCAAGTGAAACTGGTTTGGCCAGATAATCACTCGCACCCGCCTTCATCGCATCAACTGCAACTTGTAGGCTACCTTCACCAGTCAACATGACGATTTTGATTTGCGGATCAATTTCTTGCACCACTTTGATTAGGCCAAGCCCCGTCATGCCAGGCATCATGTGGTCGGTGAGTAAAATATCGGGATGTAACGTTTTTAACTTTTTAAGACCAGCCTCTGCGCTATATTCTACAAAGGTTTCCCAGTCGTATCGCTCTAGGTAGAGACGTATATTATCCGCAAGCTGACTATCATCATCGACAATTAAAATGGTATTTGGCATCGCTTATGCTTCTATGCGGCTCGGAAGCTCAAGCAGGCTTGTGTGCCTTCGCCCTCGCGGCTATGTAAGCTAACAAGGCCACCAAAGCGGTTCATCATACGTTTGACTTGCGCCATGCCTAAGCCAACGCCGTTGCGTTTTGTGGTGTAAAAGGGCTTAAACGCCAGTTGCATTTGGTTGGCAGACATGCCTATCCCAGAGTCGATAACAACAATATCGACGGTATTGCTTGCGGCTAAGCTATTTAATTGCAAACGTAGCTTTCCACCTGCGGGCATCGCCTCAATCGCGTTTGAAATCACGCTAGACAGCGCTTGATTAGCCAATATTCTATTACCTACAATTAATGGAACCTCTTCTGTTGGCCGATTAAATTCGCAAGAAATATGAAGATTTTTAAATTGTGTGGCAAAGGTTTGTAAGCCAGTTTCCACCAAAGCGAGCGCGTCAATCACTTCGCTTTCGCCTGCAACAGGTAGTGAGAACGTTAAGAATTCGCGTACCCATCTATTTAGACGATCAACCTGCGAAATAATATCCTCGGCATTTTTACGCGCAGACTCAGGGTCTGCATCTAACGCCAACTCAGCGCTAGAGCGAATGGAGGCAAGCGGATTGCGAATGCCGTGCGCTACCGCAGTGGACATTTCACCAATGACGCATAAGGTTTCTGCCTCACTTAAACGCGCTTGTTTGTCGTGTAGCTCACCATCCGCACGGCGGAGTAAATAGAATGGCATGGCATAAAGAAAAATAGCACCTATTGCGATGCAGAACCAAATCAGCATTTTGCCGTTTCTAATGGTTTGCGCTAAGTTGTGCGGCGCTTGGTAAATTTCTACCATGGCAACTACTGCGCCTTTATTATCGCGCATAGGAATTAAGCTTTGCACAAACGGCGCGCCAGCCGTGATCAATCTCTCATATTTTGCCGGTAGCTTTTTGCCACTATAGGAGTCATTCCACACCATTTCACCTTTTGCAAAGGCCATTTCTAAATCTTCGCGATTGGAGATAACACTCCCAATGTTGGCAGCATCAGTTGACCAAATAACCGTACGATCACGCGCAAAAACGGTGGCTATTTTCACATCCAAAATCATGCTGATGTGATCAAAGTATTGCTTGCGCGCGACAGCGGCGGCTACTTCAGTGATACCAAATGGTTTTAAATCGGTGCGCTCATCTAACAATTGGCCAAAACTAATTTTTTTACCCAGTTGCGCTTTTTGCGTCTCTACCCACTCTAAATTGTGAATGAAATCTTTGGTGAGGACTACATCGTGATTTAAAATCGCGCGAATCATAAAATGCGAGATAATCAACCCAAATACAATACAAAATAAAGTGGCAGCGGTGATGCCTATGACAGAAAACCAAGGAATAGTTTTTGATTTCGGTTTGATATTGTGCAGCAAGCCGTTGGCGAACCCGCCTTTAGCAATTTTATTAAACCACTTATTTGAATGTAAACTAATAATCTGCGACATGTTAGCCCCTAACTATTTGCGCATTTTTTATAAACTACACAGGCACTAGCGCTTATATGACACGAGACTACTCGTATCAATAATATTGGCTAGTGGGGGTAACCCTATATTTACATAAATAAAAACCCTACCTTTTCAGTATATTATGGGATATATTCACTTTTATAAAGAGGGTTTATATTGGGAGGTTGCGCTGTGATTAACTGGTTAAGTATTTGATAATATGATAATAACTTTCATAAAAATATTTTTAATTAAAATTAATTTAAGCAAATTTTTAGCTATTTTTTTAACAGTGGTTTAGGGCTGAATAGTAAGATTTTTAACGATAAATTGATTGCTTGCTAAACCAATTGCCACTTTTGCAACACCGCCAGATGGGCAACAGTCTGCATCTTGCGGGTTAAATAGCTTTACTTCTGCACGCATATTTTCTAAATTTGGCCATGCAGATAAATTGCGTGATGAGATGCCTTTAGGTAACTTGGCTTGTAAATCGCGTTGCCAATTTTGTGCATCTATTGCCACCCAACGGTCAGCGCGCCAAACGAAATATTGCGTGGCAATGATGTCTGCCGTATTGCGCGAAGCCATGCTCATCACGCTGTCGTCATCGCTATTGACAATCAATGGGTCAATATAGCGGGTGCCAGCTTCGTCCAAACGCACCAATAACACCGTTGCATCTGGCGTATAGGCGCGATTTGCAAAAATAACTTGTGCTGTTTGCTCGCAGCTATCTGGCGTTTTGCCCAAGCAGTATTGCGCTTGATACAAGTCTAAAAAATCAATCGTCGCAACCCAACGCCCGCGCGTTACATGGCAGTATGCCCACGATGCCTTTGCGCCAAAGGTAATACCGCCTACTTGTCTGCATTCGTGCTGAACGCCTTCAAACGGCACAGTTTCTAATATTGCAGTTTCTTGCCTGATGGTTTCTAAACGTGCTGCATCGGTAGCTGCGTTGGCCTGCATGCAAAAAGTGAGTAAGAATAAAATGAGTATTGGCATTATTTAACTCCGCTATTAACCGCCTAGCCTATAAAAACCCCAGTTGCTGCAAATAGTTTTGTGCATGCTCGTCACCCAAATCAGCAGCTTTTTTTAACCAACGCATCGCTTCAGCATTATCTATATCAGTACCCAAACCTTCAGCATAACTGACGCCAAGGTGATATAAACCTAATGCATTGCCTTGCTCGGCGGCTTGGTAAAACCATCTAAATGCCGCATTGTCATCCTGATGTACACCGCGACCATCGGCATACATCATGCCCAAATTCACTTGTGCTTGCGGATTTCCCTGCTCGGCGGCTTTTTCAAACCACCAAGCGGCCTCAATATCGTCGCGTTCTACGCCTTGTGCCTCACGAAAAGATACGCCAAGCGCATCTTGCGCTTGCGGCTCATTTTTTAAAGCGGCCTCGCGAAACCATGCAGCAGCGGTCACTGGGTCGGCTTCAACACCACGTCCTGCTTGATACATCAAACCTAAATGGCGTTGTGCATCTGCATTATCTTGTTCGGCCGCTAGGGCAAACCACTGTATAGCTAGCGCATCATCTTGCGCTACCGCTCTGCCTTCCAGATATAAAATGCCTAAACCTGTTTGACCATCCGCGTCACCTTGCTCGGCAGCTTTGCTAAACAAATCAAGTGCCAATTCATCGTTGGTGGCTACATTTTTATCGCTTACGGCTGTATTACTCTTAACAAAACCATTTAAGTACAGATTACCTAGCATGGCGTTGGCGTTGGCATTGCCAAATTGTGCAGCTTGTTGAAAAGCCTTAAAAGCTGCTGCATAATCTTTATGCATTAAATCATGCCGACCTTGTTCTAATAATTTATTGGCGCGGATGATTTGTTCGTCGCTTGCTAGCTGTTCGGCGACTATACCGACTGCTTCCGACCCATCGAGATCAATATCAACTTGTTTAGGGGTATCAAATAAGGTAAACGTCGATTCGGCAGCGCTGTCATCAACCGAGTGTTCAACTGGCGTTTCAAGTTTATTTGCTTGCTGGCTTGCGGGCTGATTTTGGCCCGCTTGTTGATGATGTTTAATATGGCTTTGAGTTGAATGCTTGCCTAAACCTTTGGCTTGCACGTTGCCTACCTGTGCAATGGTAACGACCAGTAATAAAAACGAAGTACCAACAAAACGCACCAAGTTTTTGCTTGGCACTGCGCTTGCTAAAGCGCTTGCGTTTCTAGTTGCTGGATTAGCTGGCTTAAACATTTTTTATTTACTCAACCATTTAAATGTACTCGCGATATTGGCGGATGAGCTACGTAAAGAGACAGAACCCCAACGATTAAGACTATCATTGCCATAACGCGCCATACCAACATGGTTATTCAGGTCGCGATCGCGCTCTGGGTCAATATCCACAAAGCCTAAACCGCGGCGCAAGGTTTCAATATCAGCAGCCTTGCCAGTTAAAAAAGTCCAGCCTGGCTGTGCGTCCAAGCCTTCGGCGTAGGTTTTTAGCACTTTTGGGCTATCAAAATCGGGTTGCAGGGTGATGGATAAGAAAAATATATCTTTGCCCACGCGCTCGCCCAGCAACTCTTGCACTTTGCGAATATTAGCCATTGCAATAGGACAGCGGCCTTCTTTGCAAGTGACTAAGAAAAAGTTGAGTAGCACCGTTTTGCCTTGCACCATGTCATCATAAAAATTGACCTGTTCGCCATTGTGCGTAATCAGTGGTACGTTGGGCAAAAAGCCTGTTTCAGCCGCACGTGAGCGTGGTTTGCCAATTGCCGATGCGCTAGTTATTTGCGCGGCTTGCAGCGTTGGGCTAGCGGCCATTTCAACCAAGCCTAAGCTTGAACTTAAGCCTAGGCCAAGACTTAAAAAACTTCTTCTGTTCATGATAGCTCTCCTTGGCTTTCTTATACAATCTTCCACATCACCATCATGGCGTGATCTTCGTGCACCGCGTTATGGCAATGCATGGGATATATACCCTTGTAATCACGAAAGCGCATGTAAATTTCCGTCTTCATATTAGCTTCAAGTCGAATCACATCATTGCGGCCTGCATCAATTGCGCTTGGTGGAGCATTATTAATACTTAAAGAACGGTGTTCTTCATAGTGAATATGCACGGGGTGTTGCCACGAACCGCCGCCGTTTATAATCGTCCATTGTTCGGCAGTGCCTTCAGCTACTTCTGCGCTAATTACATTGGCGCTAAATGTGTTGCCGTTAACTGTCCATTCGCCGCCATTACGTTTAAACTCCCAACTACGGCGCTTGGCAATAGGCTGATCCATATTAGGTAGTGGGCGCAATTTGGCTGGAATAAGGCTTTCATCCACGCCAAATGCATCGGATGTTACTATAAATTTTAGCACTTGGTTGTTAGGGCTTAGTTTGCCACTTGGACCACGACCGCTGGTTTGCTCTGCCCGATTACTAAGGATAATTTCTTTACCTGCTTGAAATTTTGAAAAATCAATAATAATATCAAAACGTTCTGCAACCGTATGTTTAAAGCTTTTGGTCAATACGGGTGCGGGCAATAAGTTACCGTCTTTAGAAATAACAACAAACGGTGTGCTAACATCTAAAAACCATTGATACATGCGTGACGGACCCATATTGAGCATCCGAAAGCGGTATTTACGGCGTTTAACAGGCATAAACGGCTGAATTTTACCATTTACAGTCATTTTGTCGCCAATCGCGCCATCAAAACAGGTGAGCGGGAAGAAATCGACGCCGTTAGGGTCAAATTGGCGATCATGAAACACCAAGCCAACATCAAACTCGTAATTTGCGCCGCAAGGCAGGCGCCAACCTTTGGTTTCGTCGCCTAAGTCGCCCATATCTTTACCAAAATTGTTATCGGCACCATTGTATCGTCCGTCGCCCGTGTAGGCATCCCAAGCATCATATATTGAGTTCATACCAGCTAAGCCAGCGTAGATATTTTGCGCGGTAAAATCGAGTTTGTGATCGTGATACCACAATGTACCTAAAGCTTCGTTAGGGTCGCCTATACCGCCAAACTGTTTAACACCTGCATATACATTTGGGTAATGATGATCCCAATAATAGCCAGAAAAGACTGGATATAAGGGGTTGCCGTCACTTTCGGATGGTGTATGCAAATTGTGCATATGCGTACTGGTTTGGTTAATGCCAAAGCCTAGATTTTGTGCGGGCAAATGGTTGTGCATGCGGTTTAAATGCGGCTCGCCATAACGGGTGCGAAACATTGGGCCTGGCACAACACTATCAAAGCCCCAAGCGGGCTGACCTGTGGTACCCGCAGGTAAATCGCGATGCCAAACATGGTTAAATTGGCGTATATGCGTTTCGTACCATTTTTTAGGTGCAAAATTACCAAGCTGACCACCCTTGCCCCACGCCTGATGACTTAGGTTAGCATAGGGTGTAGCCTTGCTAAGTTCAGGAAACGAGTTAAGACAATCAATTTTGCAATCACCACCGCCCAACGTACCTATCGCATCAGGTCCTGGTACACCGCCGCCGTTGCCATGGTCAATGTTATAAGGATTGTTTCCAGCAACTGTTTGTTTTTCAATCAAACGCGGTAGCTCTTCTATCCAAGGCCTTGTCGGCGGGCTAATCTTACCAATGCCTGGCACTGGGCAGCTGTCAATGCCAACTGGGGGAGGGATATCTTCACCACCTTTAGCAAAAGCCGAGCGCAAACTTAAACCAGAAATCGGCAATAACAAGCCAGTGGTTGCGCTTAACATGCCCATTTTAAGTAAGTCACGTCTGGTCAGCTTAGCCTCGGTGATTTGTCGATGCAAATCCATGGTTTTTAAAATAAGTTTGTCTTGGCTATTCATTTTGCTCTCCTTATGTTGAGCGAATTAACTTTAAAATTCTGCTGCGCAGATAATTGCATTAACAGTTACACCAACCAACAATACGCTCTGCGAATAAACCGTTTTCCCCAATCAATGTGGGTTTTAATAGTAAGTCTGCATAAATCGTGCCAGTGCTAATCAATTTTTTACAACAGCACTTACCGCGCTGTAAGCCGCTACAGTGCTTGTTTCGGATGTATGAAGCAAAATTAACTATACACAAACCATATAAAGCTTTTTAATTAATTGGGGGGTAAAAACACCCAATTTTGGGTAATTACCCATTTTAAAAAGTGGCGTGTAAATAAGGTTGGCATGTGTTAAATCAATGACTTACATGGAAAATTAACCCGTTTTTCAGGTAAATTAATGGTTGGCACACAACGTGCATAGCAGCTATAGCTGACTAAAGTTATCACAAATTTATCTACTTATGGTTAGTCTTAAATAACTTAAAAAATATTGAAAATTTTGATTTAAGGAGACCCAGAATGCTGACCACTACAAAAATTTTAATCGTGGAAGATGAAGAAATTTTAGCGGAAAACTTAAAAAGCTTTCTGAGTCGTCGCTCTCCCAATGTCAGAATTGCCAGTGATGCAACTTCAGC
>JANOWA010000195.1:0-9115 GCA_031417675.1 Methylotenera sp. | reverse complement strand
ACCACATAATGCCGATTTGACGCTTGTGGCGCTAGCTTAATTGCCGTGAGTTGCTCGCCAACGCCCTCCGCCCACGCAGCTTGTCCAAAAATAAACACGGGTACATCGGCGCCAAGTTTTAAGCCAATTTGCATCAGCGTTTCGCGGCTTAAATGCAGTTTCCATAAGTGATTCAGCGCCAGTAATACGGTTGCCGCATCTGAGCTACCACCACCCAAACCACCACCCATGGGGATGCGCTTTTCCACAGCAATCTCAACGCCTTGTGTGCAGCCTGTGGCTTGTTGCAAGGCAAACGCCGCAAGTACGCACAAATCTTGGTTGGCAGGCACATTGGCAATGTCATTCACCCGCTTAATTTCGCTCGTTTGCGTTGGTTTTAGGTGAATCGTGTCGTAAAAATCCAGCAGCTGAAACACGCTTTGTAGCGTGTGATAACCATCGGCGCGTTGACCCGTGATATGCAAAAACAGATTGATTTTTGCAGGGGCTAAAAATGGCTGATAATCTGGAGGAACTTTAAAATCTTGCATCATAAGCCTATTTTGTGATGCTTGCCCAATTCTCAACCAGCATTTTTAAATTCACCTTTTCGCTTTTCAATACAATTTTGTTAGGTAAATTTACGCCATTATTTTCACTGTAATTTTCGTAATAAATATCCCAGCCATCTTGCTTTAGCGTTAATAGACGGCCTTTTTCGTCCCATGTAGAAGCGTCTATTTTGCTAGCGGTTGGCTTGCCCAGTGCCCAATCGCTTAGGCCTGTGAGCGGTAGCCTAAAGCCTAGCGTCATTTCGGTTAAGCTTTCTGCGTCTTGTGCGCTAATACTGTGGCCTTTTTGGTCGGTTAATGTCACCCCGCTGGGCGTTTTGCTAATGTTGGCGACTTTGCCGCCAACGGGTGAATAGACGTCTATATTGTCTGTGCTGGCTTGATGTTGCCATTCGATGTTGCCTGAAAAACCTTGTTTTTGCGTGACGACGCCTAAGCGGCCTTTAAGCGAAAACGTCTTAATATTGGCTAGCGTCGCTAGGTGTTGTTGATTCATGCTGGCGTTAGTTGACACTGGTGGGGCGGATGAAGAAGTCGGCTGTGTGACACAAGCTGTCAAGAACACCATTAAAGCAGCGACAAAAAAATAAGGTTTGCGTAACAAGTTTAATCCGTTCGTTATTCTAATTGTATGGATTCCATTTTTAATACTCAAACTTGGCCTCAAGTTTAATTGATAACGCGACTCTCGTCGGTATGACGGCGGTGCGTTAGCGCTTAACTATTAACCTAATTTGTTAAATTTATGACTTGAATTTTTTAGCGGTAGCTAGCAACACGTCATTTTCAGGAAAGTCTTTTAAGGCACTTGCCCATAATTTTTTCGCTTCGTCCAGCTTGCCTTGTTTCCACAGCACCTCGCCCAAATGCGCGGCAATTTCTGGGTCTGCTTGTACGGCATAGGCTTTTTTCAAAAACTCGGCCGCTTTGTCTAAATTGCCCAAGCGATAATGCACCCAGCCTAGGCTATCCAACATGTAATGGTCATCTGGCGCTAATTTTACGGCGGTTTCAAGCAAGCTTTGTGCTTCTGGTAACTTAACATTACGATCTGCAAACGAGTAACCAAGCGCATTGTAGGCCGCTGCAAATTCGGGTTTGCCTTTAATTAATTGACGTAACTGCGTCTCCATGATGTCATATTTACCAACACGCTCTGCGGCCATCGCATGATCGTATGTAATTTCTGCTGATGCTGGCCAAGTGGTTGCAGCTTTATCAAGCATATCAAACGATTCTTGATTACGCTTGGCTTGGCTTAACAAGTTTGCTTCATTTTGAATCACCAAAATTTGTTGTTCTGGCGTTAAATCGTCCACTTCATCTAACATTTTGATGGCCGCATCCACATTTTTAGTACGCGCAATTACGCTGGCAGCCGAAAGGCGGCCTTCTAAATAATGGTCACCTGGCTTAATTTTATCGTACCAACCAAGCGCTTTGGCGTCATCTTTTTGGCGCTCTGCACTGCGGCCCAAGTAACCATATAATTGCTCTGGGTCTTTAAAGCCGCTACTAATCGATTGCTGAAAATATTTATCGGCCATTGCGTAATCAGTTGATTCTAATGATAATAAACCTACAACTGCGCTAATTTCTGGGCTGCCTTTGCTGCTTTCAACTAACTTCACAAACTCGGGTTTTGCTTCGTCAAAACGTTTTTGGCTCACCAAAGTTTTAGCGTAAGACATACGCACATCGTTGGCTTTTGGGTATTGTTTTAAAAAGCCTTGAAAATAGGTAATGGCTTTTTCTGGCGATTCTTTTAACAACAGTTGGCCTTGCATTTGCGCGGCTAACTCCCAACCTGGGCGAAACTTATTGGCAGTATCAAGTTCTTTTTTTGCCACACTAGGCTTGTTTGCAACTAGCGCCGCCTGCGCAACGGCTAAATGCGCCTCGGGCAAATTAGGGTAGGGCGCTGCTAGCTCGCTAATCATGTTAAGCACTTCTGCTTTATCTTGCTGATTTGACAATAAGCCATTTAAAAACAAAAAGCCATTGGCGCGTTTGTCTTCTTGCGCCAATAATTTTTGCATATGCGGTTTTGCTTCTTTTAAGTTACCACTTGCAATTAATAGCTGGCTTGAGGCTTGTTGCGCTTCTTGCGAGCTGGGGTCTAGCTCAGCCCATAAAGTAGATGCCTGCAACGCAAGCCCTGGCTGATTCGCAAATACAGCGGCGCGCGCAGCACGCTCTGCCAAGCGCGCATCACGCGTTTGTTTGGCTAAATCTAAAAACAATTGGCTGCCAAGTGCTGCTTCGCCGCGTTGCAGCGCTACTTCGCCTAATAAATACTTATAGACAAACTCTGCATTGGCGCTGGTAATTGTGGGCGCAATTTTTGCTTCTGCGCCTGCATTCAAGCTAGTCAGCGCTGCAAAGCCCATCAATAAGGCGGCAGCAATTTTTTTAATTTGTGGCATTCAGTAATATCCGTGTTTAAGTTTGTACGATTTAATAAGCAACATCCGTTGTTGTAAGTTTAGTCCGTGACAGTTAGCGCAAGTTCATCCATAATTAAAGGTTAAGCTATAATAGATGTATGACTATAACTATTTGCATGAAACTAATCTAGCGTTTTTGTTTCCAATTCATCGAGTTTTGGCTTGGTGCTAGCGAATAAATCACCATTGGCCAAATAAATCTTTATGACAAATTTATCTGCATCTCAAATCAATCTTTGTGATCAATCATTATGACTAACTTAACAGTAGAAGCAACCGAGCTAACACGTCTTTATGGCGGCCGCGAGGCGGTCAGCAATGTCAGTTTTAGCGTGCGGCAAGGCCAGGTGCTGGGGTTTTTAGGGCCAAACGGCGCGGGTAAATCCACCACTATGAAGATGCTGACTGGCAATTTGGCGCCTAGTAATGGCTCGGTCAAAATTTGCGGCATCGACATGATAGAAAACCCAAAAGAAGCCAAAGCGCTTATTGGATACTTGCCCGAAATGCGCCCGCTATATAAAGAATTTACGGTTGATGAGTATTTAACCATTGCGGCGCGCTTGCATCGCGTGAGTGGCAAACAGATTAAAAGTGCAGTCGAGAATGCCAAAGAGCGTTGCGGTTTAGGCCACATGAGCAAGCGTTTAATTGAGAACTTGTCGAACGGCTATCAGCAACGTGTGGGCATTGCGCAAGCGATTATCCATAGCCCCATGGTGGTCATTTTAGATGAGCCAACCGTGGGCTTAGACCCCAACCAAATTCGGCCGATTCGTGAACTCATTAAAGAAATTGGCAAAGATCATAGCGTGATTTTATCGACCCATATTTTGCCAGAAGTAGAGCTAATGTGTAACCACGTGCAGATTATCGACAAAGGCAAAATGGTGTTTAACGGCGATATAGAAGTGCTTAAACGCCATCGTGTAGGCAATAAGTTATTGATTGGATTCAACAATAACCCTAGCGTAGAAGCCTTGATGAATATTAAAGGTGTGACAGAAGTCGAGTTAGCTGATAACAATATGATGCGCGTGCGCTTTGTCGAAGGCCAAGAGAATGATAAGTCGCCGCATGAAGCCATTGTGCAAGCGGCAGTCAAAAATAGTTGGGGTTTATACCAAATTGCGCCCGACCAAACCAGCTTAGAAGATGTGTTTACACAATTAACGCATCAAGACGCTGCCGCTGAAGTGGCAGCAGAATCCACACAATAGGGCAGGCATAAGGTTACACATTATGATCATCAATATACTCAGAAAAGAACTCAAAAGCATGTTTGCATCCCCCATGGGTTGGGTGATTTTAGCGCTGTTAATGCTGGCGTTTGGCATGAATTTTTTAAACGGCATCGATAGCTATTTTGCGGTAATGCAAGGTTCTATGCGCCCTGCAGAGCGTATTGGCGTCACGCAGTTTGTGGGACAAAAATTATTTAGTTTTGCGGCTTTTTTAGCCTTGTTTGCGGTGCCATTATTATCAATGCGTTTAATTGCAGAAGAGCGGCGCAGCTTAACATTGCCCTTTTTATTTAGCGCACCCGTTTCTATTACCGATATTGTCTTAGGTAAGTTTTTGGGTTTAGTCTTATTTTTGGGCGTAATCGTGATTTATATTGCCATTATGCTGTTCGCGCTCAGCCCTTGGGCCGAGATTGACGTGGGTTATATTCTGGCCAATTCATTTGGTTTAATGCTATTAATTGCCAGCTTTTCTGCGGCAGGCCTATACTTTTCTAGCATGACGCAGCAGCCCGTTGTGGCGGCAATATTAACGTTTATTGTGCTGTTTGCATTATCGTTTTTAGATTTGGTGCTGCCAGGCGACCCAAGCGGTGTGTTACCCAACTTGTCTATCATGCACCGTTTTCAATCATTTACTGGTGGCCTGCTAGATACGGGCGATATTGCGTATTTTGTATTGCTCATCATCACTTTTTTAACATTAACGATTCGTCGCTTAGACGCAGACCGTTTAAGAGGCTAGTTTTTAAGAGGACAGTTCCAAGATGATAATTGGGTCAAGTTTATGAATATTAACAAAAAATTACGATTTCAAATGCTGGCGCAAAGCTGGCTTTTTGTGTTGCTGTTTATCTGCTTAATTGTTTTGTTGGGCTATTTGGCCACGCAATACCGGTTGACTAAAGACATCACGCAAGCCAATCGCAACATCCTCACGCAAGGCAGCATTAACGTGCTTAAGCAAATGAAAGCGCCCATTAATGTGACGGTGTACGCCACTAAAGATGACGCATCGGGCGGTGATAACTTTCGTAAAGGCATGATTGATTTTGTAAAGCGTTATCAGCGCGAGAAAAAAAATGTTACGCTAAAATTTATTAACCCATCTGAAGAGCCAAAACTCGCGCAAGAAGCCAATATTAAAGAAGATGGCGAAGTGGTGGTGGATTACAACAAACGCAGCGAGCATATTTCGCCGCCCATTGCCGAGCAAGAAATGACCAACCTGTTAGTGCGTTTATCACGCACTAACAATCAGCCCATTATGTATTTAGATGGCCACGGCGAGCGCCTTTTGCAAGGCAAAAAAAATCAAGATTTGGGCGAGTTTGGTAAGGTATTAGAATCAAAAGGCTTTCAGTTTATTAACCTTAATTTAATGCTGGCACAAGGCGTGCCAAGCAATGGCGCGCTGTTAGTGATCTCTGCGCCACAGGTCGATTTAAACGAGATAGAAGCCAAAAAAATTAAAGCTTATATTGAGGCAGGCGGCAATGTGTTGTGGCTGCTAGATGACAATAATTTACATGGTTTAAAAGACGTTGCTGATTACTTAGGCGTGAGTATTTCGCCTGGTGTTGTGGTCGATTTAGCCGCAAAAGATTACAAGCAAGATGCTAAAAATGCATTTAGTACCGCCTATGGTGATCACGCCATTACACGTACTTTTCAGTATTTAACAGTGTATCCAGAAGCGCACCAAGTCGATGCGCATGCGTCAGAAGAATTTGGTTGGAAGGTTTCGCGTTTAGTTGATGTGGCGCAAAACGGTTGGCTAGAATCAGATAAAGTAGCGCCTGGCGTTAAAAACTTGTCAGTAACGTTTGACGAGAAAAAAGACAAGCGTGGTCCAATTAACGTGGGCGTGGCTTTAGAGCGTATTTACGGTAAAAAAGGTCAGCGTGTGGTGGTGATGGGTAACGCAAACTTCTTATCGAATACTTTTATTACCAGCCAAAGTAATCTCGATTTTGGGGTGAATATTGTGAATTGGCTAGCAGGTGATGATAACCTGATTACCATTCAGCCAATGCCGCTTAAAGATGTGAATATCACCATACCAGAAACAGGTTGGGGACATATTTGGGCCATGATTATTTACAACCCCATTCAGCTAGGTAGTGACCAAAAAACCACTTATCCGTTTGGTTTGTTTAATTTTATTATTCCATTTGCAGTGGTTTTGGCAGGATTCCTGTTTTGGCGTAAACGCAGAAAAGCGTAATTTTGCAAATTGACGTTAATACAATAATGAAAGAATAAGACTGAAAGAATAAGACTGAAAGTACAGTAATGAAAAAAAGATGGTTGTTAAATTTGGTGATGTTGGCAGTAGTGGCTGGCCTAGTTGCGTTTTTATACTTACGCCCTAAAGCCAATAGCGACGCGCCTTCACAGCACGAGGTCTCTAGCTTAAAGTTAGCAGATTTTACCGCAATTAAAGCAGAATTTTCTGCCAAAGTGCCCACCAGTTTCGAGAAAGTTGATGGCCTTTGGCGCATGACGTCGCCCTACAAAACGCGCGCCGATCAAATATCCGTGCAACGTATTTTAGCGATTATCGCCGCCAAAAGTAGCGAGAAATTCCCTAATACTGATTTGGCCAAATTTGGCTTAGATAAGCCACAGTTAAAGCTTAAACTCACCAAAGCAACGGGTGATGAAGTGTTTAATTTTGGCACATTTAACTCGGTGACAGAAGAGCAATATGTGGGCTATAAAGATGCGGTTTACTTGCTCTCTGGCGCTTATGCCGAGGCGGCTACTACGCAACCCATTGAATTAATAGAAAAAACGCCGCTCACCAAAAATGAGGCCAAACAAATTGCAGGCTTTAATTTTTCAAGGCTTGAGCAATGGCAAGCCAATGCGCTTAATGTGGATATTGCCGATGGTAAATGGAAAACCAATGAGCCAAAAGCCAAAATCACCCAAAATGAGATGAATGAATGGCTCGATTTTAGCTGGAAGCAAGCGCAAGCCAAACAGGTAGAGCTTTATGTGCCTGATCATAAAATCACTTATCCATCGTTTGAGATAAAGTTAAAAGATGGCAAAAAAGTGCATTTTGATAAAATCTCGGAGGCGCCCGATTTACTGCTTGGCCGTCCAGATGAAGGCATCATGTACCATTTTAGCAACGATGTCGGGTTTGGCATGGTCAACCCGCCCTTAAATCTTCAGTAAGCATATTCAATAAAGATTCAGCAATAATATGCCTGAGCTACCCGAGGTCGAAATCACCCGCCGCGGGCTATTGCCGCTAATCGATCAAACCGTCGCAAACGTTGTTATTCGCAATGCCAGCATGCGCTGGCCAATTCCTGCGCACTTGCCTAAAACCCTACAAAATCAACAACTTATTGGCTTAACACGGCGTGCTAAATATATTTTGGCCGAGTTTTCTGATATTAAAAATGCTGTCAATAGCGGCACGCTCTTGCTGCATTTAGGTATGTCTGGCCGCATTAGTTTGCTCGATAGAAACTATCCGCCCGAAAAGCACGATCATTTTGATATTGCCTTTGCAGATGGTCGCGTATTGCGTTTGCGCGACCCACGTCGCTTTGGGGCGGTGTTATGGGCGGGCAATGCGCCCAATGACCACGCGCTGCTTGCGCCACTAGGCCCAGAGCCACTTGATAATGTTTTTAACGCGAAGTATTTACAAGTGCAACTAAAAACACGTTCAGCCGCCATTAAAGTGGCGATTATGGATAGCCATTTGGTAGTTGGCGTTGGCAATATTTATGCGTCAGAATCGTTATTCCGCGCGCGCATTCACCCCGAAACGCCTGCAAAAACTGTTTCGCTAAAGCAATGCGAAAAGTTAGTGTATGAAATTAAAACCACCTTAAACGCCGCACTAGATGCGGGCGGTAGCAGCCTACGCGATTTTTTTGGTGTCGATGGCAATATCGGTTATTTTCAGCAAGAATACTTTGTGTATGGCCGTACCGATCAGCCGTGCAAAGTATGTAGTAAACCGATTAAATGTATTCGGCTAGGGCAGCGTTCGACGTTTTTTTGCAGCAATTGCCAAAAAATGTAGGTTGGCGGTGAGTTTATAGGCTTGATAAAACCTCATATAAGTAGCCTTGATGAAGCACCGCGGAATCAAGGTTTTGTTTACCTCGATTTCATTTCATTACATCGAGGCTACGCTCGGTATTTACAATCAATCATTTTTAATAATTGGCGAGAATACACCATTATTTCTACTCTTCTCGCATCCAAATCTGCGAGCGACCAAGCAGCGAAAACCCAATAAATCCGCGCACTTCCAGTTGTTTGCCTGTGCTATCGAGTTTAATTTTGCATTTATATACTTTGCCATTGTCGGGGTCTAAAATGTGGCCGCCTTCTAACGCATCGCCTTTTGCTTTCATGCCGTCCATAATTATCATGCCGATGAGTGGTTTGCCTTTGCGCTCGCCAGTGCATTTATCGCACGTGTCATTCGGGCTGTCGTCTGGCAGCAAGCCTTTTTCAATGATGGCAATGAGTTCGCCATTTTTGTCTGAGATGCGAATCAGTGAGCGCGGTTTATTGGTAGCGTCGTCAATGGTTTTCCATAAGCCGACAGGGCTACTATCGGCATATGCTAGTGATGAAAAAGCCATTAAAAAACAAACAATTAATAACAGGTATGATTTTTTGACGATCATTATATTGGCTCCCAATCAACTCCAAATTAGGCAAAGAATTAACTCACCACAAACTTGAGCCCTATTATTACCAAACCCGCCAATTGGAGCAATAGCAACACTACTACTGCCAGTGTAAGGCGCTTTTGCCAGCGCGCTTGTATTTGTTGCGCTCTTATAAGCGCGTCCATGCTGGCTTGCAGCGGCGCTTGTTGTTCTGC
>JANOWA010000194.1:0-4044 GCA_031417675.1 Methylotenera sp. | reverse complement strand
CTCTACCGTAGTGAGCATAATGTAGGCATGGCAGAAGCAAAAAAAGCGATTGAGGAATATGTAAGCGCAATTTAGCCAATAAGGGTGAAATCTTGCGCAATGCGCGCGCCCATTGCATAAGCCTGCACTTCATACGGGCTTTGCATATAGCCTTTTCTACAAGACCAAATATAATCAAACGTCGTCATGCCGTGTATAAATTGCGCGACGTGTGTCAGCTCGTGACCCAGCAAACTCAAGCCTTGTGGCGTATTGACTGCATAATAACCCGCGCGAAAATAAATCGTTTTATTTAACACCACCGCACACATATCGCGCCGCAACCAAAAAGGTACGCGACCATCAACAATGCGCGCTTGGTGCAACACTTGCGCATTAAAATACGGTTTTAACGCAAGCTTTTCTTGCAAGCTTAGTGGGCGACCTTGCTCAAACACGTTTATTCAACCTAATTTTTACTCAAGCTAATTTTTATTCTCCAAGCGCATGCAATAACACGCGGCGCGTCATGGGCGCATGGCGATGCTCGAACATAAAAATGCCTTGCCATTGGCCTAGCGCGACTTTGCCCTGCATAATCGGAATCGACAAATTGGTTTGTGTGAGCGCGCTGCGCACGTGCGCTGGCATGTCATCGTCACCCTCTGCGGTGTGAATAAATAGCTTGTCGCCATCTGGCACCAAGCGATTAAAAAATGCTTCCATATCAATTAAAACGTCTGAATCGTAATTCTCGTTAATCAATAAACTAGCGGACGTATGCTGAATGTACAGCGTGAGCAAACCCGTGCTTAAACCTAAGCTGTTCGCCCAATCCAAGACTTGCGGTGTGATATCGTACAGCTTGCGCCCGTGCGCTTTCACATTGATTTGCTGGGTAAATTGACGCATGTGCATCCTTAAAGGTTAACGCCCATTATCGTTAGTTTTTGGCATCTGCTCAAGTTGCATTTTTTGGCGCATAATTAATTATTTCCCGAAAAAAAGGAGGCTGAAAATGACTTTTAACGCTGAATTAGATTTGAAATTTGAACGCATTGTGGACGTGCCGCGTGAGAAAATTTGGGCAGCGTGGACGACACCAAAACTGCTAATGCCATGGTTTTGCCCGCTACCGTGGAAAACCGTTGAATGCGAAATTGATTTACGCGCAGGCGGCAGATTTTATACTGTAATGCAATCGCCTGAAGGGCAGCAATTTCCAAATGATGGCTGTTACCTCGAAATAATTCCGAACCAGAAGCTTGTTTGGACAAGTGCATTAGCGCCAGGATTTCGACCTGCAACTCAGCCAGAATCCAGCCCAGGCCATGAGTGTGCTGAATTTTTAATGACCGCCATCATATTGCTAGAGGCAGTTGCAAGTGGCACAAAATATACCGCACATGTGATGCACGCGAATAAAGAAGCACGCATTGCGCATGAAAAAATGGGCTTTAAAGAAGGTTGGGGAGCCTGCTTAGATCAACTGGTTGCAATCATTAAAAAAGCGTAAACTAATCGTTGTGAATGTTGGAAAAGATGCTCTGTAACCCAGCATTTACGGGGCATGCAAGGCATCATTTAAAGGAAAAACATCATGTTAAAACTAATTTTAATTGCGTTGATTTTACTGATTATTATTGCGTTGATTTTAGCGGTGTTAAAGCGCAATACCTTTCGCATTGAGCGATCGATTAATATTAAAGCGCCACCCGAAAAAATATTTCCACTGATTGCCGATTTTCATCAAATGAATGCTTGGTCTGCCTGGGAGAAAATTGACCCCGCCATGAAACGCAACTATAGCGGTGCAGAGAGCGGCAAAGGTGCCATGTATGCTTGGGATGGCAATAGAGAGATTGGCCAAGGCAGTATGGAGATTGTTGAAGCAACTCCTTCATCTAGCGTGCTGTTTAAATTGGATTTTTATAAGCCATTTGAAGCGCACAATATGGCGGAGTTTACCTTAACGCCGCATGGCGAAACAACCACAGTCAACCACGCCATGTTTGGCCCTAGCCCATTTATATCCAAATTTATGAGCTTGGTTTTTAGTATGGAGAAAATGGTTGGCAGCAAGTTTGAGGAGGGCTTGGCTAATCTTAAAGCAATTGCCGAAAAGCAAAGCTAGCGATGGTGGAAATAGATGCCTCACCAGCCATAAGGGTAGCCGTAGCCTAATCCAAAGCCAAAACGATGCCCAAAGCGCGAGCCATAACCATAATAGGGATTACCATAAAAACCACCAAAACGTGAGCCAAAAAACGGATCATAATAGCGATTACGTGCGCTATCACGCTCACGTTTAAGTGCTTTTTCGGCTATTGCACGTTCTTTTGCACGTTTATTCATTTCATCTGCTATGGCGTTTTGCTTGGCCAACTCGTTGCTTTGCTGCATATAATCCAGCACTTTGGTATCCACGCCATCTTTACTTAAATCTAGCGTTTGCGCGGTTGTTAGCTCGTATCGTGAGTTACTGGCTTTAATTTTTGCAATCATTTCATCGGGCGTTTTGCCTGCTTTGCTTTCGGCGATTATTTCAGCCAAAGTCAGCGTTGCCACAGGCGGCGGCAAAATTTTGGCGAGCTGTTCTGGCGTTATGCGCTCAACTTCACCTTGCTTGACCACTTGCCCCGTGCCAGTACTGGCGCAGCCTGATAAAAATATAGTCGTTACCACTAATACAAAGAATGTTTTCATTTTCGTCTCACTTTCTTGGTACTCATTTGCCTTGCGTTCACTTTTACTGGCCTAGCCTTTAATGCAGGTGAAGCATCCGTCAAACTAGCATCAAAATCGTGTCGTGGCGATTGATATAAAGCCATTACTTTTTTAACATAAGCTTTCGTTTCTGCATAAGGCGGCACGCCATGATATTTATCTACCGCGCCTTCACCTGCATTATAAGCCGCCACTGATAGCGCAACATCACCGCGAAAATACGAAAGCAGCCAGCGTAAATACTTGACGCCGCCTTTAATATTTTGGCTGGCGTTAAACGCATTTTTCACGTTAAAACGCTCAGCAGTTGCAGGTATTAGTTGCATTAAACCTTGCGCTTGCTTATTTGACGCTGCGGCAACATAGAAGTTTGATTCTGCAGTAATAATTGATAGCACCAATTTTGAATCCACTTTGTGCCAATCAGCAATCGTCTCCACTAAATCTACCACCCAGCGTTTATTTTTGGGCAAGCTGGCAATATAGGCATCAATGGCGGGTGATTCCACTTTGGCCAACGCCTGTTCCTGCGTGTGTTCTGGCGCGCGCTCTGGCGCAACGGCATCCACCACGCAAAGCGGCGTGTCATTGGTTTTTATCTCAATCGTTTCCAGCATTTTTTGTGCTTCAAAATGCCCATGCACCGATGCAATACCAAATAAATTGGCCGCATAATTTTTATTGGCAGGCACGCCACGCCCAAATGCATATAGCATACCTAACCTATAAACCGCCTCTGCGCTACCATAACGCGCGGCCTCGCAATATAAATTAGCGGCTTTCCAGCTAGCTTCAACATCACTTGCGTTGTTATCCAGCACACTGGCGCGTTCCAGTAAATCTTTGATAATTGGCGGCTCGTTATCAAAGGTTTCCAGATCTGTTTGCGTGTAGGCAAACGCACTCGCGCTTGCAAGAAATAGGCTGATTGCTATAACAAAAGACTTAAAATCAGTTTGCATGACTAACCTTTAATTAATGAGCATCTTTCGTCGCTTTATTAAACGTCATCTTACCCGCTTTACAGTCAATTAAAATAGTATCTTTAGGCATAAAGTTACCCGCTAAAATTTCACGTGCCAGCGGGTTTTCCAGCTCACTTTGAATCGCCCGTTTTAATGGGCGCGCGCCGTAAACTGGGTCAAAGCCTGCGCTGGCAATTTCTGCCAAAGCGGCTTCACTTACCGCCACGTCAATATCCAACGCATGCAAACGCTTAGTAAGCAACTGCAACTGAATTTTCGCAATCGCTTTCACATTCGTTTCATCTAGACTATGGAAAACGACCACCTCATCAATACGGTTGACGAACTCTGGCCTAAAGTGCTGTTTCACCTC
>JANOWA010000193.1:0-4829 GCA_031417675.1 Methylotenera sp. | reverse complement strand
ATAAAATTGGGTCAACTAAACATCTACCCCCAACTGTTTCTTTACAATATCATTTTAACCCGACAGGCTCAATTAGGCCGTATGTGGGTTTAGGTGTTAACTATACCGCCTTATTTAGCGAAAAATTAGTTGGCGCTGGTGACCTTCAGCTGGGCAACTCTCTTGGCTTGGCAGCGCAACTAGGTGTGGATGTACCAGTTGTCGATAAGTGGACAGTAGGTGCTGATTTACGCTACTTGGATATTGATAGTAAGGCGTCTCTTAACGGTACTTGTTTTGGTACTGTTAACATTGCCCCTTTAATATTTGGTTTCAATGTGGGCTATAAATTTTAACTTTGTTTCATGTGTTTATAATGCAAAAGCGGCTGTCGTATTTGGCCGCTTTTTGCTATTTGTGGCGTTAGATGTAAATTTCATCAGGTATAATTTACTGTTAACAGTTACGCAGGAATAAAGCATGTACAAGCACCCACAAGTAAACCGCGATGAAATGAGTCCACAACTAGCGCTGGATATTTTGATTGAAGGTAATTATCGTTTTGCCAATAATTTAACAGGCAATAAAGATATGCAAAGCTTAATAGAAACCACTAAAAATAAGCAACATCCGTTTGCCTCATTTTTAAGTTGTAGCGATTCGCGTGCGCCAGTAGAGTTGTTGTTTGATCAAGCATTGGGTGATATTTTCAGCGTGCGGCTAGCGGGTAATATCGCGTCAGATAAATGTATTGGTAGTTTAGAGTTTAGCAGTAAATACTTAGGCAGCAAGCTTATTGTGGTAATGGGGCATAGTAGCTGCGGCGCGGTTAAAGCGGCTTGCGATGATTTTAAAGATGGCCATATTGGTGAAATTATTAACATGATTAAGCCTGCCATTCGCCACGAAAAAACGGTGTTAAGTGACAGAAACTCTAATAACGAAGCGTTTGTAGCAAAAATTTGTGAACATAATGTACGTTATCAAATAGATCAAATTATTCGCACCAGCGATATTGTGCAAGACATGTTAACCGCCAAACAAATTGGTGTGGTTGGCGGTGTTTACGATCTTAACACTGGCGTTGTGAATTTTTTACCCAATACGTTTCAGTTTTAACTGCATACCAACCTTTAGCCAACGCTTGCGGCCAACGATGGAGTTGTAGCAATGATAGATGTAGTGATTCTATTTTTTATATTGGGTTTAGCGGCTGGGTTGTTGCGTTCTGAGCTACGGCTACCCGCAGCCTTGTACGACACGCTTTCGCTGGTTTTATTGCTGACAATTGGCCTTAAAGGTGGTGAAGGTCTTGCCAAACAAGCCATTGCCCCATTGCTGCCGCAACTGGGCTTTGTTATGTTGCTGGGTATTGCGCAAACTCTGGTTGCCTTCTTTATATTGAGCAGTTTGGGCAAATTAAGTCGTGCCGATGCGGCCGCAACGGCGGCACATTATGGGTCTGTTAGTGTGGCAACATTTGCAGTGGCAACCAGCTGGCTAGTTAGTCGTGGTATTGCGTTTGAACCACAATTAACCATATTTTTAACCGTGATGGAAGTACCAGCTATTATTGTGGGCATTGTGCTAGCGCGCGGCCTTAGCAAGCAGACCGACTGGCGCGCGCTGGCGCATGAAAGCTTTTTAGGCAAAGGCGTTACGCTATTAATAGGCGGCTTAGCGATTGGTTGGGCGGCAGGGCCTGAAGGTTTAGCGCCAATTAAAAGCTTATTCTACGATTTATTTAAGGGCGCATTAGCCTTATTTTTACTAGAAATGGGCTTAATTGTTGCAAGGCAAGCGGGCGAGCTGCGTAAACGCGGCTTATTTATTATTGCCTTTGGTTTAGCAATGCCGCTCTTGTCAGCCTTGCTGGGCACGGCATGTGGACTTGCTATGGGGCTTTCAGTGGGTGGCATTACTTTGCTCACCACTTTAGCTGCCAGCGCATCATACATTGCGGTGCCAGCCACTATTCGCTTGGCCATTCCAGAAGCAAACCCAGCACTGTCTCTAGCAGCCGTGCTCGGTATCACGTTTCCGTTTAATATTTTACTGGGCATTCCACTTTATCATTGGCTAGCCGTTGAGTTGACAGGAGTAATGGCATGACGTTAACGACAGAAAAAAGAACACTATTAACGGTAATTACAGAAAGCGCGATAGAAGAAACGTTGTTGAAAGATTTAGAAAAGCTAGGTGTAAGTGGCTATACCGTTACCGAGGCGCACGGCCGTGGCACGCGCGGTGTGCGCGATGCAACATGGGGCGAAGTTTCTAATGTCCGTATTGAATTTATTTGCCCGCGCGCACTGGCCGAGATAATGTTGAGTCATATTCAACAACATTATTACGCCAATTATGCCATGGTGGCTTTTTTGCACGAGGTAGAAATTTTGCGGCCAGAGAAGTTCTAATAAACTAATCGCCTAACGGTGGCCTTCTTTGGCCATGTTAATGCTGTATTTGGGGATTTCAATCACCAAATCGGTTGTGCCAACAATTGCTTGGCAAGATAAGCGTGAGTTAGGTTCTAAACCCCACGCTTTATCCAGTAAATCATCCTCTTTATCTTCAGATGCGTTTAGCGATTTAAAACCTTCTCGAATAATCACATGGCAGGTGGTGCAAGCGCACGCTTGGTCGCAGGCATGGTCAATATCAATTTCGTTGTTTAATAAAACATCGCAAATCGATTCACCCGTTTTGGCTTCAATCGCTGCGCCATCTGGGCAAAGTTCAACATGCGGTAATACAATTATTTGTGGCATTTTATTCCTTTTGGTAGGAGCGAATTTATTCGCGATTTGCAATATTTCTTATCGCGAATAAATTCGCTCTTACAAATTCAAATTTTCTAAATTTTTACCCGCCAATGCACGGGTGACAGAGACATCCATGCGCTTGCCCGCAAATGTTTCAGTTGCCGTGTTTAACGCTTCTGTAGCGTCTCTAATCGCATCGCCAGCACCCGCATGGATATTGGCTTGTAGAGCCTCTATTTTAGTATTAATTAGTTGTATTTCAGCGGCGTTTAATAAATCACCATCTTGTTGCAAAGCTGCATTGATGGCCGCAATCAAGCTTTGCGCGTCCACAATGGCTTCATTTAACATGCGCGTGTTTTTATCAGTATCTGCCGATTCAAAACCTGCTTTTAGCATGGCGAGCATTTGTTCTTCACTGAGACCATAAGAAGGTTTTACAGTAATATTGGCTTCAATATTGGTTGTTGCTTCACGTGCCGAAACGCTTAATAAGCCGTCCGCATCTACCGTAAAAGTCACCCGAATACGCGCTGCACCTGCCACCATCGGCGGTATGCCACGTAACTCAAACTTGGCTAGGCTACGGCAATCCGTCACCAACTCACGTTCGCCCTGTAGCACATGAATGCTCATGGCGGTTTGGCCATCTTTAAAGGTAGTAAACTCTTGCGCGCGGGCAATGGGTAGGGTGCTATTGCGTGGAATGACTTTTTCTACCAAGCCGCCCATGGTTTCTAGGCCAAGCGATAGCGGAATCACATCTAGCAATAATAAATCTTGCTCACTGCGGTTGCCTGCCAACGCATTGGCTTGAATCGCTGCGCCCAGCGCCACCACTTTATCGGGGTCTAAATAGGTGAGCGGCGTTTGCTTGAAAAAGTCCGCCACGGCCAGCCGAATTTGCGGCATGCGCGTCGCGCCGCCCACCATCACCACGCCTTTAATATCGTCGATGGTGAGTGCTGCATCGCGCAACGCTTTTCTGGTTGGCGCGAGCGTTTTTTGCACCAAAGTTCGGCTTAACTCATTGAATTGTTTGGTTGTTAAGGTTAAATCAATCAGCTCGCCATTGCTAAGCTTGCAAGTGATTTGCGCATTGGCGTGGTCGGTTAACCATTCTTTTGCCTCGCGCGCTTTAGTTAATAAAAGCCGCGTATCTTTTGCATTTAAAGGCGTGCATTTCACGGTTTCGGCTTGTCTTTGATCTAAAGCCCAGCAAAATATGCGGCGGTCAAAATCGTCGCCGCCCAGCGCGCTATCGCCGTTGGTGCTTAATACTTCAAACACGCCTTTGGTTAATTTTAAAATACTCACATCAAACGTACCGCCGCCAAGGTCGTAAATCACATAAGTGCCTTCTGAGGCGTTGTCTAAGCCATACGCTACAGCGGCTGCCGTAGGCTCGTTTAGCAGGCGCAACACATTTAAACCCGCTAGCCGCGCCGCGTCTTTGGTCGCTTGGCGCTGCGCATCGTCAAAATAGGCAGGCACAGTAATCACCACGCCTACAAGCTCGCCACCTAATGATTTTTCGGCACGTTTTTTTAAATTTTTTAAAATTTCAGCCGAGATTTCTACCGCACTTTTAACGCCTGCCCGCGTTTCAATTTGCACCATTACATCGCTATTAACAAAGTGATAAGGTTGCTGGGAAATATCAATATCTTTTAAGCCGCGCCCCATAAAACGCTTGGCCGACACGATTGTGTTTTGTGGGTCTTGTGATTGCGCCGCTTGCGCGCCATAACCCACGTCAATATGATTTGAATCAGTACCGTCGTCTGGCAAGTAACGCACCACGCTTGGTAACAGCGCATGACCGTCTTCATCTAACAACACCGTTGCTTGCCCGCTACGCACGGTGGCAACCAGCGAATTGGTGGTGCCAAGGTCAATGCCCACTGCCAGTTTGTGTTGATGCGGCGCAGTCGATTGGCCAGGTTCAGAGATTTGTAAAAGTGCCATATTATGTATGCGCCATTAGATCTTTTAAATTCTTTCACCACAGAGACACAGAGGCACAGAGAAACCCAATACAGAATAGTTATTCTCTGTGCCTCTGTGTCTCTGTGGTAGGTTTTG
>JANOWA010000192.1:0-5450 GCA_031417675.1 Methylotenera sp. | reverse complement strand
CATGTAGATTAATTTGGTGCCGGGAGGGGGAATCGAACCCCCACGTTGTCGCCAACGCGGGATTTTGAGTCCCGTGCGTCTACCAATTCCGCCATCCCGGCTTGAGGTATAATTACAACCCCGCCATTATAACCATATTTTAGCCAAAACAAAGTGCAAGTTTAAGGTGCAAGAATGGATGAAGGCTAAAGTTTGATGAAAACCCCATATTGATGAAAACTCAGGATTTCGATTTTTATTTACCCGATACGCTGATCGCGCAGCACCCCACCCAACAACGCAACGCCAGTAGGTTATTGCATATAGGCGCTGAAACGGCGCAATTGAGTGACCGATTATTTGTTGATTTGCCAAGCTTTTTAAGTGTGGGTGACTTGCTCATATTTAACGATACACGCGTGATAAAAGCGCGCTTATTTGGCCACAAAGCAAGTGGTGGCGCGGTGGAGCTGTTGGTTGAACGCGTGCTAGATTCGCAGCATGTCATGGCACATATTCGCGCCTCGCGCGCGCCTAAAATAGGCGCAAAACTACAATTGGCTGATGCGTTTGAGGCAGAGGTGATTGGCCGCGATGACGATTTATTTCACCTTAAATTTTTAGGCCAAACACCAGTGCTAGCCTTGCTAGAACAATTCGGCGCGCTGCCGTTGCCACCTTATATCACGCATACCGCCGAAGCAGAAGACGAAACGCGCTATCAAACCGTGTATGCCAAACACGCCGGTGCCGTGGCCGCACCGACGGCGGGTTTGCACTTTGATGAGGCCATGCTGAACACACTAAAAGCCAAAGGTGTGAATATCGCCTACGTCACTTTGCACGTGGGCGCAGGCACGTTTCAGCCCGTGCGCGTGGATAATATTGAAGACCACAAAATGCACAGCGAGATTTATCACATTCCGGCTGAAACCGCGGCATTAATCGCTGCTACAAAAGCGATTGGTAAAAGCGTTGTGGCGGTTGGTACCACTTCATTACGCTCGCTAGAAAGCGCAGCGCGCGCCAATCTACAAGCACTGGCAGGCAATGGCGAAACCAACATCTTTATCACGCCAGGATTTCAATTTAAAATTGTCGATAAACTTATCACTAACTTTCACTTACCCAAAAGTACGCTGCTCATGTTAGTGTCTGCCTTTGCGGGATTTGAGCCGATTAAAAACGCCTATGCACACGCAGTTAAACAAGAATACCGCTTTTTTAGTTATGGCGACGCGATGCTTTTAGAGCGGCGAGAGTGAACGACTGGTAAACTAAAAGGACTAAATAAACGTTCAACCTTCAACATGATTAACATGCCCATTTATTGAAAGATTTTTTACCCATGACTTTTTCAGCACCAATTATTATGAGCTGCTTGATTGCTTCGGCATTATTAGCAAGCCAAGCCTTGCATGCAGAGGTACTGCCAGAAGCGGTGCAAGGCATTAAATTCGCGCTCGCCAAAAAGCCTAGCTCACGCCCAATGACCGTAGCCTATGTGCCAAGCGTAAAGCACTATTACGTTGCAGATGGCGGCTTAGCACCGATGGCGTCCGAGTTTGAGTCAGCCACTTCTAAATCGCAAATTCATGCCTATGACGATGCTGGCAAATACGTCAACTCGGCCAATCCAGGTTATGACAATCGCTCGATTTATTTCAACGCCAACACCAATAAGCTCGAAACGATTACCTATAACATCTCAAGCGAAGTCGGCTTTTCGCCCAATACTGGTATTTATGCAATTAATATAAACGATAAGGGTGAAGTACAAGACAGCTCTGATGAGATTATGCAGTTTAACCCTGCTTTTGGTTATGCCAACACTATGCCAAGTTACGATGCCGCCAACAAGCGCTATTTTGCTAAGCAAGGTCGCAGCGGCGTTGTGTTTATTGTTGACCCTAAACTGCGCGAAAAAGTGAGTGAAATTACACTGGATTTAGCCAAAGCAGGTGCGGCGTTTGATGATATTAGCGATAGTTTTGTGGCATTTACAGGCATTAAGGGCGAAGAGTTATTGGTGATTGACGTTGACCACAAAGCCGCACTGGTGTTTGACGTGACAGGAAAGTTTGTCGCCAAAAGTGCGCTGCCGCAAGCACTAAAACTGCATTCACAAAACCATTACAACGGCTTAGGTTTTGCTAATAACATGCTGTTTGTGTTTAATGAAAATGAGGGTGAATTTGGCACTTATTACGGATTAAAAGTACAGAAATAGTCTATGTAACATTAATGTTAAAAAAGGCGCGCTAATTTCTTAGCGCGCCTTTTTAATTGCAAATTAATTATTTTCCGCCAAGCAAGCCCGCTACTTTGCCAGAAATCATACCAAAAACAGCACCAAGAATAACTGAAATAATCACTAAAATTGTAGGATTAGTTAAGTTCATGGCTGTTGCATTACCTGCTGTACCTGCTGTTAATGCCAAGCCTGCTGTTGCTGCATAGCCATACACGTTTGCTGGCACTACCGATAGCAAGTTCATACCAGCCACCGCAACTAATGGAAACACTGTCACTGCAATAATAACAGGTGCAGCCAATGCGCCCAAACCACCTAGCGTGCCAGAACTGACCAAATATAAAGCAATGGCGGCCATAATTGCGCCAAAACTCATGCCAGCAATGGTTTTTTGTAAAGCAGCATTATCAGCACCAGAGTGGAAATAACAACCCCAAGCAATAAAACCAACCCAAACAAGTGCTACGCCAGCCAACGGATTTAATGCTAGAAATGCCCAAACGCCACCCAATACAGCAATACTTAATGCTAATGCAGTTAACTTCGACATACTTTTCTCCCTGAAAAATGATAAAGCTCTTATAAAATAATAATGTTGAGACTTTTATTTCAGACTAGATTGCTAGTCCGCAGCCAGCAATTTCAGTTGGGCACAGTATCGATTTTTGAGTGTTGCACACCAACTAAAATCCACTAAACTAAGCGCAGTCTAGACGTAATTGGGTGCGTTTGACAAGGTTTTTATACAAGACTGACGTTAAAATAGCCCTAAGGCGCTATTTTAAGCACCATTTTGAATGGGTTTTGGCGTGTAATCCCAGTGCTTTTTCCAAGCACCTACCACTAAACTTGGATATTGCGGCTTGCCTAGGCTGCCATTGTAACGGCCTAAAGCGCGGTACAAATCACCATGTTCAATATCTAAATAGTGACGCAAAATAGTACATCCGTAGCGCAAATTAAGCCGTAAATGAAATAAGTTTTGATCTGGGCTACCAATACTTTTGACCCAAAATGGCATCACCTGCATAAAGCCGCGTGCGCCTACACTAGAAACAGCATATTTTTTAAAGCCACTTTCTACTTGAATTAAACCTAGAACTAACTGCGGATCTAACCCTGCGCGCGTCGCTTCGTAATGTACAGAACGTAAGAAATCGTTACGATAGGTTGCATCTGGCACACGTTTTTCTAAGCGCTGCGACATCTCGTCCAGCCAAGCCCTGCCTTCAGTTTCACTGGCAAACATCAACTTTGGCGCGGCCAAATCGCTGATGGATTTTTGCAACATCGCCTTGACGCTATTCGATAGCGGCTCTTCTTTTTGATTGCCCGCTTGGCATATCGCAGCGGCAGTAAGCAAGCCAATTAATAACAGTTTTTGTAAATTATGTTTTAGCATTTATCGCTTGTTGAATAAAATTGATCACGTCATTTACAAGCAAGTTTTGTGCCTCAACTGCGCTTCTCGCTTTATATTCCACCTGTCCTTCTGCCAGACCGCGCTCGCCAATCACAATGCGATGTGCAATTCCAATTAAATCACTCTCGGCAAACATCACGCCAGGCCGCTCGAAGCGGTCATCAAGCAGCACATCGATGCCAGCTTTTTTACAATCTGCATATAATTTTTCTGTTGTATTTTTCACTAATTCGCTTTTATCCAGTCCAATTGGGCAAATCACCACTGTAAATGGCGCCATGCTTAATGGGAAAATAATGCCCTTTTCGTAATTATATTGCTCAATCGCGGCACCTACAATACGCGAAACGCCAATGCCGTAACAGCCCATTTCCATGACTTGGTTTTGGCCAGCTTCGTCCAAATAAGTCGCGTTCATGGCCTTTGCATATTTAGTCCGCAACTGAAAAATATGGCCAACTTCTATGCCACGGCAAAGCTTTAAAGTGCCTTTGCCATCTGGACTAGCGTCACCTTCCACGACATTACGAATATCCGCCACCAAGCTCGGCTCTGGCAAGTCGCGGCCAAAATTAACGCCGCGCAGGTGATACTTTGGCTTATTCGCACCACAGACAAAATCGCTCATATTCGCAACGGTTCTATCGGCAATCACCGTCACATGCGCGCCCACACCCACAGGGCCAATAAAGCCTGGTGGGCAGCCATTTAGATTTTCACGTACTTCCTCCCCTGTGGCGAATCTAAACTCTGCCAAGCCTGCTATTTTGTTCACTTTTATTTCGTTTAAACTGTGATCAGCGCGCAGTAAAAGCAAGTGAAACTTGAGCTTGTCGTTTTCAGTTGCCATCAAGGCAAGTGCTTTTATATTGCGCTCTAAAGGCATATTTAATAGCTCGGCAACCGCTTCACAAGTGGTTTGTTTTGGCGTTTCAACATCAGTCATCGTCTCGCTTGGCGCAGCGCGGGTCACAATGGCTGGCAAGGCTTCTGCCAGCTCCACGTTGGCTGCATAATCCGAGCTTTCGCAATAGGCCAGCGCATCTTCGCCGCTATCTGCCAGCACATGAAACTCTTGCGAACCATCACCACCAATGGCGCCGCTATCTGCTTTAACTGCGCGAAACTTTAAGCCCAAGCGCATAAATACATTGCTATAAGTTTGGTGCATTTGCGCATACGTTGTTTGCAATGATTCAAAGTTAGCATGAAAAGAATAGGCATCTTTCATCATAAACTCACGTGCGCGCATCACGCCAAAGCGCGGACGAATTTCATCCCTAAATTTGGTTTGAATTTGATACAAATTAAGCGGTAACTGCTTATAACTTTTAATTTCGCGGCGCACAATGTCGGTAATTACCTCTTCGTGCGTCGGGCCAAAACAATAATCACGCTCATGACGATCCTTTATCTTCAACATTTGTGGCCCAAACACCGCCCAGCGACCTGTTTCATCCCACAGCTCTTTTGGTTGCACTGCGGGCATGAGTAGCTCTAGCGCGCCAGATTTATCCATTTCCTCACGCACGATATTTTCTACTTTTCGCAGCACTCGCAAACCCAGTGGCATCCAGCTATACAGGCCGTTTCCGAGCTTTTTAATCAACCCCGCGCGTATCATTAGTTTGTGCGAAATCAACTCCGCATCAATAGGGGCTTCTTTTTGAGTGGAAATAAAAAATTGGGAGGCGCGCATAAATAATTAAAGTTTAATCAAAAACGAATATTAGCTTTAATTGCAGATTTCGTCAGTAGAAATACTATCAGTTAAACCGATTACGCAGAAGCACT
>JANOWA010000191.1:0-4997 GCA_031417675.1 Methylotenera sp. | reverse complement strand
CCAATCAGCAAAGGCGTTTGTGCATTGCTAAAATGCGGGTCGCGTTGCATTTCTTTGGCAATATGCGTCATTTCTTCTAAGCTTGGTGTAATCAGGCCACTCAAGCCAATAATATCGGCATTTTCGGCTTTGGCCATAGCTAAAATCTCCGCCGCTGGCACCATGACGCCCATGTTGACTACTTCAAAATTGTTGCATTGCAGCACCACGCTTACAATATTTTTGCCGATATCATGCACGTCGCCCTTCACGGTGGCGATGACGATTTTTCCTTTTGGTTTGGCCACAACGCCCGTTCGCTCTTGTTCTAAGGCTTTTTCGGCCTCAATAAACGGGATTAAATGCGCTACCGCGGTTTTCATCACGCGCGCAGATTTAACCACTTGCGGCAAAAACATTTTGCCTTGGCCAAACAAATCGCCGACCACGTTCATGCCGTCCATCAGCGGGCCTTCAATCACGTGAATGGGGCGGCCACCACTCGCTTCAACCGCCGCACGCGCTTCTTCGGTGTCTTCCACAATAAAGTCAGTAATGCCGTGCACCATGGCGTATTCTAGGCGTTTATTTACGCTGATTGGTTGCTCTGGCGTACCGCGCCATTCCAAAGTGGCCATTACTTTTTTGCCGCCTGCAACTAGCGTGCCGGCAATTTCAATCATGCGCTCAGTTGCGTCATCGCGACGATTTAAAACGACATCTTCCACACGCGCTTTTAGCTCGGGCGACAAGTCATCGTAAATGCCCATCATGCCTGCGTTGACAATGCCCATGGTCATCCCTGCTTTAATGGCGTGGTACAAAAATACGGTGTGAATGGCCTCGCGTGCGGGGTCGTTGCCGCGAAAGCTAAAGCTGACATTCGACACGCCGCCAGAAATTTTAGCGTGCGGCAGGTTTTGCTTAATCCAGCGTGTGGCCTCAATAAAATCGACCGCGTAATTGTTGTGTTCTTCAATACCCGTGGCGATAGCGAAAATATTAGGGTCGAAGATAATGTCTTCTGCTGGAAAGCCTTGCGCCACCAGCAAATCGTAAGCGCGTTTGCAAATTTCGGTTTTGCGTGCAAAGGTATCCGCTTGGCCTTTTTCATCAAACGCCATCACAATCACCGCAGCGCCGTAGCGACGACAAAGTTTAGCTTGGCGTAAAAATTCAGCCTCACCCTCTTTCATGGAGATTGAATTGACAATCGATTTGCCTTGCACGCATTTCAAACCCGCTTCAATCACGCTCCATTTGCTCGAATCGATCATCACTGGTACTCGCGCAATATCGGGTTCAGAGGCGATTAAATTGAGGAAATGTGTCATGGCTTTAACGGCATCCAGCATGCCTTCATCCATATTGATATCGATCACTTGTGCGCCATTTTCTACTTGTTGGCGGGCAACGCTTAGGGCTTCGTCGTATTGCTCGTTAATAATCAAGCGCGCGAAGGCTTTGCTGCCCGTCACATTGGTACGTTCACCGACGTTGACGAATAACGAGCTTTCATCGACAATAAAAGGCTCTAGCCCTGAGAGGCGCATGGCTATTGGGGCTTCAGGCACTTGTCTTGGCGCAATATTTTTCACTTGCTCGTAAATGGCATTGATATGCGCAGGTGTAGTACCGCAGCAACCGCCTGCAATATTGATAAATCCGCTTGTCGCAAACTCTTTAACGAGTGAAGAAGTGACATCAGGCGTTTCGTCAAAACCCGTGTCACTCATTGGGTTCGGCAGGCCAGCATTGGGGTAAATACACACAAAAGTGTCGGCGATTTTAGATATTTCTTCGGCGTACGGGCGCATTAAAGTGGCGCCCAGCGCGCAGTTTAAGCCAACGGTGAGCGGCTTGGCATGGCGCACCGAATTCCAAAATGCAGTCACGGTTTGGCCAGATAATATGCGCCCAGAAGCATCCGTCACCGTGCCAGAAATCATAATCGGTAATTTATAACCGACTTCATCAAAAAACGTATCAATAGCGAACAAAGCAGCTTTGCAATTGAGCGTATCAAAAATGGTTTCCACCATTAAAATATCTGCACCACCTTCAACCAATGCGCGCGTCTGCGCTAAGTAAGCGCTTACTAACTGGTCAAAACTCACATTGCGCGCGGCGGGATTATTTACATCAGGCGAAATACTGGCGGTTTTGGGCGTTGGGCCAAGCGCACCCGCCACAAAGCGCGGTTTATCGGGTGTGCTGTATTTATCGCAAGCGGTGCGGGCCAGCTTGGCAGATTGCACGTTCATCTCATGTACCAGCTCGGCCATGTGGTAATCGTCTTGCGCCACACTGGTTGCACCAAAAGTATTAGTTTCGATAATATCGGCGCCTGCAGCCAAATATTGTTCGTGAATTTCTTGAATGATGTGCGGCGCAGTTAGGCTTAACAGCTCGTTATTGCCTTTAACAAACAACTCGCGCTGGCCTGCTGGCGCAGCAAAATTCTTAAACCGCTCGCCGCGATAATCCGCCTCAGTCAATTTATATTGCTGAATCATCGTGCCCATCGCGCCATCTAAAATAAGAATACGCTGGGCAAGCAAGTCGCGAAGTTTTTGCTCGGTTGGATTGGTAGTCGTTAATGGCATTGCAAGGCTTTAAATAGCGATTAAAGCCTTATTTTATCATGTTGCGGGCAACACGAATCATGCGCGATAAAAAAGCGACGCCTAGGGATAGGAGGCGTCGCTTTCTTTAAAGCTTGTGGCTAATTACTTAGCTGCTTCTGGAGCCGCAACTGCTGCTTTTTCTGCTGCTTTTTTGTGTGATTTATGTGCTTTATGCATGTGCTTGTGTTTCATTGGTGCTGCAGCTACTGCTGGTGCCGCTGCTGCTGGAGCTGCTGTTTCGTCAGCTGCAAAAGCGCTGATAGATAAAGTTGCTGCAAAAACACCTGCTAATAATGCTGATAATAATTTGTTCATGTTAAATTTCCTTTAATTAAATTGAATGTTGTTTCTAAAAATATTACTGACTTGCTTAAATATTAAGATTTAGCAGCTTCGTGTTTTTTGTTAGCCAAATGTTTTTTGCTAACCAAATGATTTTGTGCTACTTTTTTAGATGCTGGCGCAACAGTTGCTGCCACTTTTGCTGTTGGAGCAGCTACTGGTTTAGCTGATTCTGTAGCAAAAGCACTGATGCTTAAACTGCCTGCAATTAAGCCTACTGCTAATGCTGATGTAAAATTTTTCATTTAAATCTCCTAATCAATATAAAATTAACTTGTTTCACTATGTTTTAAGGTTTTACTACTCTGGTTTACTTCTGGGGAAAACACGTTAGCTGCTGCCCGTGAAATGAACTATACGCAGCCAAACTTACTGCAAACTTACACAATTTAATTTTTTTAATTGGTACGAAATACATGCGCATATTAATAGTGGAAGATGATTTGGTGCTGGCAGATGGCTTAAAGCATTCGCTGATGCAATCGGGCTATGCGGTTGATTTAGCCGTTGATGGCTCAGATGCTGATGGCATTTTGGTTTACCAACGCTTTGATTTAGTGGTGCTAGATTTAGGTTTGCCGAAACTGGGTGGATTTGAGGTGTTAAAGCGATTGCGTTCGCGCGGCGGCAAAACGCCTGTGCTTATTTTAACGGCTAATGACGATGTGGATAACCGCGTTAAAGGCCTTGATTTAGGCGCAGACGATTATTTAAGCAAACCGTTTGTTTTGGCTGAGCTTGAAGCCCGCGTGCGCGCCCTGATAAGACGTGGCCAAGCGGGTGGCAGCGCGATTATTAGCGTGGGCAATTTACTGTTAGATACCGTAAACCATGCAGCTAGCTATAATAATGCAAGCCTTAACTTATCGGCACGCGAGCTAGCGGTGCTAGAAATTTTGATGCAAAAAACTGGAAAAGTGGTGAATAAAGAACAGATGCTAGAAAAGCTTTGTAATTTTGACGAAGATATTAGCGATAACGCTTTAGAGGTTTATTTGCATCGATTGCGCAAAAAGTTGGGCCATACTGACATCAATATTCGCACCATTCGTGGCCTGGGTTATCTATTAGAAAGCGCTATATGCTAGAGAATAATGCTTAAATTACGGCGATTGATGCCGCAAACCTCATTGCGCAACCAACTATTTAGCTGGCTATTGGTGTTATTGTTGCCGCTCATTTTCATTTCGGCTATCGCTGGCTATTATATGGCTAGTCGATATACCAACTTGGCTTATGACAAATCGCTCTATCGAACCGCGCTGGCACTCGCCGACCAAGTCAGCCTAGAGGCATTAGGTGCGCAAGTTAATCTACCGCAAGTCGCTAAAGATTTATTAGAGTTTGATGAAGATGATGATGTTTATTTTCGTATTGTTGGCCCAAACGGAGATTTAATTGCCTCTCACACCGATCTACCACTGCCTCGCTCATTTCCTAAGGCAGATCAAACACACTATTACAACACCATATTAAACGGTGAGAAATTAAGAGTAGTTGTCTATACACTGCCCATCTCTGCTGATACCACAGCCAACATTAGCCAAAATAGCGTTTATGTCATGGTGGGCGAAACGTTGACAAAACGTGCAGCAATGGCCAATGAAATACTATTTAGCATGCTGATTCCGCAGCTGATTATTATTGCATTGGTGAGTGGCTTATTATTTTTTGGTATTAAGCGCGGCTTGCAGCCTTTAGATAAGTTAAAAAATGACTTAAGCCAACGTAATATTAACGATTTAAGCCCTATTGATAACAGCAAAGTACCCGCTGAATTGCGACCCTTATTAAATGCGTTTAATGATTTACTGGCAAGAGTCAGCGGTGGCATTAGCAAAGAGCAACGGTTTATTGCAGATGCAGCACATCAGCTTAAAACGCCATTAGCAGGTCTTAAAACCCAAGCCGAGCTTGCCCTGCGCGAAATAGAGCCGAACAAAGTGGCGCATGCGCTCAGCCAAATTAACCAAGCCAGCGGCAATTTGGCTCACATGGTGAATCAACTACTGATATTAAGTAAAGCCGAGCCAGATGGCGCCACATTTT
>JANOWA010000190.1:0-13332 GCA_031417675.1 Methylotenera sp. | reverse complement strand
ACTGCTCATTTGTCGCGATATGACGCAACTCGAAAAAGTGGATACCATGCGCCGCGATTTTATTGCCAATGTCTCGCACGAGCTGCGCACGCCCTTGACCGTTGTCGGTGGCTTTTTAGAAACGCTGAGTGATATGCAAGGCGCGGTACCAGACGCGCTAAAAACTTACTTTGCCATGATGCAAGAGCAGACCAGCCGCATGCGCCGTATTATTGAGGATTTGCTCACGCTATCGACCATAGAAAGCAATACAGAAGCGCCAGAAGAGCGTGAAATTGAGATGGCGAGCTTGCTAAAAAGTGTACAAAGCGATGCGCTTGGCTTAAGCCAAAGCTTATATAAGGCCAAACACCATATTCATTTAACTGCCGATCCTAATCTAAGCTTAAATGGCGCGCAAGAAGAGCTACGGAGCGCGTTTAGCAATCTTGTTAGCAACGCCGTGCGCTATACGCCAAAAGGTGGAGAAATTTATATTAGCTGGGGCTTAATTAACCAGCACCCTGTTTTTGCCGTGCGCGACACGGGTATTGGTATTGAGCAGCAACATATCAATCGGCTCACCGAGCGCTTTTACCGCGTTGACAGAGGCCGCAGCCGCGAAACAGGCGGCACAGGTTTAGGGCTTTCTATTGTTAAGCACATCTTAATTCGCCATCAAGCCAAGCTAGAAATTACCAGCGAAGTCGGCGCAGGCAGTACGTTTAGCGTGGTGTTTCCTAAAGCCAGAACTGCTTCAGCATGAGAATGTCTTTGATACTTGCTTGCAGCCTACTCACTGCGTGCGTGGCAAACGCACCAATAGATGGCAAGCCCATCCCCGAGCGCGGCGATAGAAGCACTGCGAGCCAGCTCGCCAAAGCTGATTTCGACCGCATGGCCGATGTTGAGCTGGCCGAAAATACGCAAAGTTTGCGCAACTTAATGCTGAAACTGTATAAGCGCAACCCGCATGAACTCGCCAAAAGCACCGCAGATAATGCCGAAAAAATGACTGAATGGGTGTTTGAAGGCGTGCTACAACACCACTGGCAATTTAAAGAAATCGGCAATAAACAAGGCACCGATGCGATTTTTTTAACCTTTGATGCCAATTATCAAAATGACCGCGTGTTGCCATTTATCGTCGGCCTGCAAACCATGCTGGCCAAGGCGCACGGCAATAAAACCGAATTTTATTTAACCGACAAAATTGAGCCGCAACTTATTTATAACGTGGCGCGCAATATTGAAATTGCCGCATGGAAGCTATCGAACGCACGCGATGCTGATGGCAATTTATATTTGCTAACCAACGAGATTAACTACCAAGATTCAACCCATATAGCGCAAAATTTAAGCTTTGAAAGAGAGTTTGGCAAAATGATAGGCCGCACCGATTTATACGCCATTGCGCTGGCCGAAAAATCGCAACGATTGATTTCGCGCGTGATGCAAAGCATTGCAACGGCAGCGTTTTTGCCGTTTTAGATGCGGGCTAACAACCCTTGGTAGGTCTCAATTATTTCGATTAATCGTATTTTGTACCCTGTCTATTATTATTTCAAAATAAAGTGATGATTATTAATTTACAAAAATATCATTATTTTGAATGCCTATTCCTTTACAAAAGCAGTCTATATTTCAAGTTGGATAAAATGTTCAACCCTATCATCTTCAAGTTGAATAAGCTGTTCAATACTGTCTAGTTGTTTATCTTTACAGTTGATTGTAATGTGATAAACCGTATCGCGATAACGATAATGAATTTTATAACTTTGCCAATGTGCTGGCACGCAAGGTTTAATGCGCAATTGGTTGCCTTCTAGGTTTATGCCCAATAAAGTTTCAATCGTTAAACGGTACATCCAACCAGCAGCGCCGGTGTACCAGGTCCAGCCGCCACGACCAGTATGGGGTGTGGCAGCATAAATATCAGCGCTCATGACATATGGCTCTACTTTATAAATGTTTACTTGCTCAGGCGAACTGGCGTGGTGAATAGGGTTTAGCATGCCAAATAGTTCCCATGCCCGCTCTTTGTCGCCTTGCATGGCAAAGGCCATCGTCGCCCAGATGGCAGCATGCGTGTATTGGCCGCCATTTTCGCGCACGCCTGGCACATAGCCTTTAATGTAGCCTGGCGCTAAGCTAGATTGGTCAAATGGTGGATCTAGCAATTTAATGCACTGTGCATCGCGTTCTACGAGCCGATTATTGACTGATTGCATCGCTTGGCTGGCACGTTTTGGGTCGCCACTTTTTGAAATAACTGCCCAGCTTTGGCTAATCGAATCAATTTGGCATTCATCGTTTTGTTTTGATCCCAGCGGCGTACCATCATCAAAATATGCCCTTCTATACCACTCACCATCCCAGCCATTGGTTTCAATATTGCCTTTTAGCAAGGCGGCTTGTGTTGTGCAAATTTCGGCAAAACCTAAATCACCTTTCATATTCGCAATTTTGCTAAAACTATTTAAATTATCTAATAAAAACCATGCTAGCCAAACGCTTTCACCTTTGCCATCTTTACCTACTAGATTCATGCCATCGTTCCAATCACCACAGCCCATTAAGGGTAATTGGTGTGTACCAAATCTTAAGCTATTTTTGATGGCGCGCACACAGTGATCATACAAGCTTGCAAATTCATTTGAGCGTTGTGGCAAGTCGTAATAGGCTTCTTCTACTGGGCTTAAGGCTCGACCTTCTAAAAAGTGAATTTGCTCGTCTAATAGTGCCATATCGCCAGTTGCTGTTATGTAGCGGCAAGTTGCATAAGCTAGCCATAAATAATCGTCTGAAAAGTGTGTGCGTACACCCTGCCCATTGGGGGGATGCCACCAATGTTGCACATCGCCTTGTGGAAATTGGCGCTCGGCACAGCGAATGATTTGCTCGCGTGCCAGCCACGGCGCTGCATGAATAAGCGCCATCGTATCTTGCAGTTGATCGCGAAAACCATACGCGCCGCCAGATTGATAATAACCACTGCGCCCCCATAATCGGCATGAAATAGTTTGATACACCAACCAGCCGTTTGCCAACACATTTAATGCGGCATCGGGGGTTTCTACTTGTACTGCGCCTAGCGTGTGGTTCCAGTACTCATGCACACTTTCCAGCGCTTGCCGTGCGCCTGCCACACCACCCAATTGTTGAACATATCCCTGTATTTCATCGATGCTTTTAGCAGCACCCAATATGAACACAAACTCACGCTCTTGGTTTTCTAACAAGGTAATTTGTGTTTGCAATCCAATACAAGGATCTAGCCCTGCACCCACTTTGCCAGATAAACGCTTGCGACGCATGGCGGCTGGGCTCGCTAGCGAGCTATTTCTGCCAATAAATTCGGTACGGTTTCCTGTAAAACTGTTATCTTTTTCGCTTACATGCGCAAACACAATTCGGTTTGCGCATTCGCGACCATACGCATTTTTAGCTAGCATTGCGCCTGACTGAGCATCATGCTCGGTGACAATCTGCATCATATTGGCGTGTCGCCACTCACCCATAACCAGCTCACAATAACCCATTAAAGAAAGCTGCCTTGTGCGTTTAGAATCATTTTTTAGCTTAATGACTACAAACTTAACAGGCGCATTCATGGCTACATAAGTGGTTAATTCAGAGCTGATACCAAACTCGCAATGTTCAAATACGCTATAGCCAAAGCCATGACGGCACACATAGTCAGTGCTTTCTTGGGCTAAAGTGCAATTAGGTAGTGGTGTGGGCGACCAAAAAGCACCAGTTTTATCATCACGAATATAATGTGCTTCACCGCTGGTGTCGGCTACAGGGTCATTATGCCAAGTACTTAATCTAAATTCATGGGCATTTTCTACCCAAGTATAGGCACTGCCTGCCTCTGAAACCACCGTGCCAATATAGGGGCTGGCCATTACGTTACACCATGGCATGGGTGCCAAGGACGCGAGCGTCGCTTGCCCACCTTTTAATGTAATAACATACTCACGGCCATCTGGTGTAAAACCACCTAAGCCATTATTGAAAATTAGACTTCTCTCTTGCAACTTGCTTTGTGGGTATTTTTCTATCTCAACCATAGGTTCTAAACTATCAGGGGTGCGATCAGACACTCTATCAATTGCCACGCGGCGTTCCACTTGCTCGATTAACGATTCTTCACTATCGGTCAATACAATGCGCGCTACCGCTTGAAACAACACCCGCGCCTCCTCGGTTAACTCATCAGTACGTCTGATGAACACACCACCAGGCTTATCAATGGTTTGCGCCTCAGGACCTGCATTAATTAAGCCTATAATCGAATCTTGCAAGGCAGCGCGATAACCTGAGAAATCTTCATTAATAATCACTAAATCAACAATCAAGCCGTTCATGCGCCAATAAATGTGCGCTTGCAGTAGTTGTTTTACTAGATTAATACGACTGACATCCGCAATTCTAATGAGCACGATTGGCAAATCACCAGAAATACCAAATCGCCACAAGCCCGATTGACCCTGACTATTACGCGCTATCACACTAGGTGCAGCGCGGCGCAAGGCATTACAGTAAATAACCGAACTGGCTAAACGGCCAAATACCTGCGCATCTGCCTCAGTTGCGTTAAGCATGCGCAACACTTCTTGGCTTTGAAACCACGCCATTTCAAAAGCGCGCTCTACAAAATGCCTATCACCATACTTATCAATTAACGCAATTGCGGCCTCGCGTGAGTTAGCAACACCTGTAATAATCTGCACCGTGGTTGCGCGATCTGTTGTTAATTTAACATGTCGCCTAATCGCCGCAATAGGGTCAAGCACTGAGCCATCTGTGTTAGATAAAGCTTGGCTTTTGGATTTGGTAATTGGTTTACCAAATAGTTGATCGCTGATTTGTGTTGATACTTGCTCAAATAAATTTCCACTTATTTTTAAGTTGGCATCTGCGCCATCAAACACAATTGGGTTGCTGGCAGTGCGGCCACGACCGATAAATTTTGCACGGTCTGTTTCATAGCTAGGGTCATCACTATCCATGCCAGGCGCTGCTATTAAATGAAACATCCAAGGCACACGCTCATCTTTGGTGCGTGGGCGTCTGGTGCAAATAATGGCATGGCGATCATGCAAAATTTCGGTTTGTACAAACAAATTACTAAAAGCACGGTGTGCTAAATCGGCATTTTGCGGGGCTAAAACCACTTCTGCATAGCTGGTTATTTCGATAGTACGCAAACGATTAGATAAATTAGTCAGCGTTACGCGCCTAATTTCTACATCATCTTCTGGCGATACACTAATTTCAGTATGCGTTTCAATTGACTGATCACGCCGTCGATATTCTGCCCGCGCCTGGGTAAAAACCGCTTCATAATGCTCTGCTTGACGCAAAGTGGGCTGATGCGCAGCCGACCAGAGGCGCAGTGAATCCATATCGCGCAAGTAAATAAAACTACCCCAATTATCTTGTGTTGCATCCTCACGCCAACGGGTTACGTTTAAATCATGCCAGTGGCTATAACCGCTGCCAGTATTGGTCACCATCACATGATAGCGACCGTTAGATAACAAATGCACCTCTGGTATTGCTGTGTTATGGCTGGTAAATACGCGCATTAAGCCTACCGCCTCATCATTTACTTTGTTAATACTTGACTCGGCAACATTAGGTTGCAAGGTGCTAACGAGTTTGGGCACACGCTCTTGCAACAGTAGCTCGGTGGCTTTAATGTAAGGTGCTGCCATAAACCGCCGCTGCATGGGTTTATCTAGTAATACATCTGCAAAAGCTAACAAGCTCATGCCCTGATGATGCGCCATAAAGGTTTGGACTAACGCGTGTTTTTTGCCACGCGGTAAACGGTTCGGCGTGTAATCAATCGCCTCGTAAAATCCATATTGCCCAACAAAACCGCTATCGGCTAACGTTTGCAGGTTGTTACAAGCCTCATTGGGCATTATCATTAATGCTAATGCGCTAGCATAAGGTGCAATCACTAAATCATCTGCCAAGCCGCGTTTAAAACCTAGCCCTGGCACACCGAAAGCGCGATATTGATAGACTTGCGCAATATCAGTAACGTTATAGCAAGACTCTGAAATGCCCCAAGGTACATTGTGTTGTTGGCCATATTTAATTTGCTGTTTTACCACTGCTTTGCTGGTTTGATTAAGTAAGGTATTTTCGAAGCTAGGCATCAATAATTGCGGCATTAGGTATTCAAACATTGAGCCAGACCATGAAATTAAGCTGGTTTCTCCGCTGGTTTTTGTTAACAATCGGCCTAACGAAAACCAATGCTTTTGCGGTAATTGACCATTAGCAATCAATATAAAACTGGCCAAACGCGCTTCAGAAGCCAGCAAATCATAGCAAGACGGATCGCGTCGCCGTTCGCCCACATCAAAACCAATGCTCAGTAAATCTGTTTTATCATCATATAAAAAGGTAAAGTCCATTTCGGCTAATTGTCCGATGCGTGTATATAAACTATCTATTTTTTGTGCGTTCTCATCGTCTTTAACTTCGACTAAGCCCGCTTGTAAAGTAATCAAGCACCCCAGTAAATTGCCGCTATCAACCGAGGATATATACTGCGGATTTAGCACCTGTAAACTGCGTGTGTCATACCAATTATAAAAATGACCATGGTAACGGGCTAATTTTTCCATACTGGCCAAGGTGTTCTCAGTTAGCGTTAGCAGCTCTGTCTTATTGATATAGCCAAAATCATAGGCGGCCAAATTGGCCAATAAACCCAAACCCATATTGGTGGGCGAGGTACGCGATGCGATTGCCTCATTTGGATAAATTTGCACGTTATCGGGTGGCAGCCAATTATCTTCTGCGTTTACAAATTGGGCAAAATAATCCCAAGTGCGCTTTGCATGCGATTGTAAAAAAGCAATTTGACTTGTGCTTAAAGCAAGCTGTTTTGATATGACTGTTTTGCTAATAAACCAAGCCACTGCGGGCGAGGCCAGCCACAAAACAAATATTGGGCTGAAAAATGCCCACACTACTTGCAAATCACTGCTAAGTAATTGATTAAAAGTTAAAAAGATCATTAAAATAATAGAGATTGCTGGTGCAACCCACATCTCTTTATAAAAATCTAATCGGCTTTTACACGCATTTCGCCTCGCATATACTGGTAAATACCATTGCAATAACCCACGTTTGGTGAATAACAGTCGCCCTGCTGAGTTGATAATGGCATCGATATTGACTGCTGCTTCATAGGGCAAAAAGCTAAGTTGCAATGTAGCCAGCACAAAGGCATTACCAGCAGATTGACTGATTGATGCCGTATGCGTTAACCAAGTGCTTTCTTTGGGTTTTTTAAGCAGATTAATTGCCATGCTTAAAATAGCTGGCCAATATAAAACAAGCATGACTATTGCAAATGCTAACCAAGCACTATTTGCACTAGCCAATACCCAACTGGCAATCAGCAGCGAAGTTAAGATGATTGGTACTAGGCTACGCCGCAGGTTATCCAACATTTTCCATTTGAATAATGCGCTTAAGGGGTTTGGTAATTTATTAGCGGCTGATGGCACACTGGGCAATAGCCAACTTAATAACTGCCAATCACCACGTACCCATCGATGGCGGCGGCTAATATCTGCGGTATAAGAAGTAGGATGTTCCTCAATTAAATCGACATCGCTCACAAGTGCACTTCTGGCATAGCCGCTTTCTAGTAAATCATGACTTAATATCAAGTTATTAGGAAAGCGCCCATCTACTGCCATCCTAAATGCATCTATGTCGTAAATACCCTTACCCACAAACGAGCCTTCTGCAAACACATCTTGGTAAACATCCGACACTTCTCGCGTGTATGGGTCTATTCCCGAATCACCTGCGTATAGTTTAGTAAAGTAAGTTTGTGACGCGCTGACCAAACTAATCGATGTACGCGGCTGCAAAATAGCGTAGCCCTGTGTTACTCGACCGATGTCAGCATCAAAAATGGGGCGATTTAAACAGTGCGCCATATTGCCAATTAATTGTTTTGCAGAATCACGGGGTAGTTGTGTATCGGTATCTAGCGTAATGACATAGTTAAATGTTTTTAATAGGCTTCGATCGCCCACAATATCGGTAAATGCGGTTTCATTCACGCTGGACATATCGCCATCGCGCAGCAACGTATTAAATTGTTCTAACTTACCGCGTTTGCGCTCATAACCCATCCAAGTCTGGTCGATGCTATTCCACTCACGTTGCCGATGAAATAGATAAAAAATGCAAGGTCTATCTGCTTGATAAGTAACATTTAAAGCCGCTATACCTGAACGTACATGCGCCATTAATGCGGCGTCTTCTGGCATACTGCGCTGGGTGGCATCGCGAAAATCGGTTAACAATGCAAAAAATAGATTATGGTCTTGGTTGCCTAAATAGCGGATTTCCAAGGCATCTAATAAGTGATCAATTTCTGACAAGCTGCCGATTAAGGTTGGCACTACCACAATGGTACGATGTGGCTCTGGTATGCCTTTTGAGAAATCTAACCTTGGCAAACTATGCGGATAAACAGTTTGGGTGATGATAATATTAACAACAGCAACCGCTAAACCACACCATGCAAAAAATGTTAATGTGCCAAAAACTAAATTAAACCAACCACTTACACTCAACTTATTTAAAAATACATCAGTAACTGCCGTTAATAATATGGCAAGCAACAAAATTGAACCTGCGTAAAGACCTAAGCGAAATGGTTGGCAAAACCGTTTAAATTTAAAAATTACCGACCCATGACAATTGAGTGAATTTTTTAATAAATAAATACCCTCGTCAATTAAGTAATAGCCAACATGCGCTTGGCGATGCTTTGTACCCAATTGATTACTGGCTGCCGTTGCAAAATTACTTGCTAAATCAACAACCTTTTGCGCCGTTTTAACTTCAAATTGCGCGCAGTGGTTATTATTTTGTTTAGCCTGATTTTTAGGCAATTTTGGTAGTGATAATCGCGCGATGTCTTCAATTGCGTGTCTGTATTTATCCCGCGTAGCAAAATCTTGCAACGCATATTCACCTGCTGGATCTTGCTTTAATATTTGCTCAACCGCACTAAACGCTTCCACAAAATTGCGCCAATCCATTGCAGCAATAAAGCGTAAACTACTAATGTTATTGGCGATGGAGATTTGGTTGGCTGCTGATGTGCGACTTGCTAACTCCAACAACCGTGTTGCTGTTATATTTTGCAATAATAATTGCTGCTCCACCCAGGTTTGCACAAAGCCCATGGCAGCGCCTTGGTCTTGCAGCTTAGTATAAAACTCCTCTACAAAAGGTGCGGTTAACGGTATATCAGCATCGGCAAATTTAGCCAATAATTGAATCAGTTGTTTGGGCGCATGTTCTGCAGCAGCTAACATGCGATCTGCCCAAATAATGGCAGTTTCTTGCTCTTCGCGACGATTAGCAATACGAATAGACACGCGGCGTAAATTTTCCAATAATGCTAATTGCAACATAATAGGAAAAGCCCATAACTCGCCCAACATAAGCGGCTCTACGCTTTGGTACGCAGCAATAAACTGCGTTGCATTGTCGCTATCTACACGGCCATCCATGTGCGAAATTAAAGTTAAGCTTAAATCGTAAATACGTGGAAAACCATCTGATGCACCACCCAAAATTCTGGGTAATTGCCTGCTATAACCGCGGGGCAAATGTCGCCTTGCAAGGGTAAATTGCTGTTGAATTAAATAATAGTTATCTAGCAACCAATTTTCGGCAGGAAATAGCTTTTGATTGGCTTTTTCAATATGGTGGCTAGATGCAGTAATAACCTGATAAGCATTACTAATAACACGCTCATTATCAGTAAGCCTAGCCAATAGTTTATCTGGCCCAATGTGCGGGTTGATTTGATGTTGCTTGGCTAATGTAAGGGCATGGCGCTTTAGCTGCTCAATACTCAGCAGCTCTGCATGCAGTAAGCTAGAATCACGTTCTTTAGCTACTGGCGGGCGCAAGAAGTGGTGTAATTTTGCAAAAGATGCAAGATTGATATTGATCATAACCTTCAATCATTTTGATAAAAACAATCAATTAAGTCACTGCAAACCTCACCATAATGTGTGAAATTTAATTTATTAATTTACTTTATCTTAATCAAAAAGACTGTGCGTTGCCGCACATAGCGTGGCATGTTCGGCTTTTTAAAGGGTCAGCGGCGATTAATATGTCTACTAAAAAATAAAATTTGGCACATCAATTGTGCCTAATTGAACCTAAAGTTATCAAGAGTTGAGCGACATTTTTTGTAAACGCGTTTGCTCACCTTTGGTAATGGCATAACACTCGCAACTACGGCTTTCGAGTGCTTCACGGTCTAACACCGTAATTAAGCCGCGCTTGTAACTAATAATGCCCGCATTTTGTAATTTTAATGCCGCATCGGTCACACTTTCGCGACGCACGCCTAGCGCACGGGCAAGCATTTCTTGGGTGATGGCAATTTGATTTGAAGTTAAGCGATCTAAACTTAACAATAGCCGACGGCATAATATTTGATCAATCGTATGGTGGCGATTGCAAACAGCCGTTTGTGTGACTTGCGTTATCATCGCTTGAGAGTAACGCAATAAAATATTGAGCATTGCACCATCGCGATTAATCGCATTTTTTGCGGCCTGTGCACGCATTCTGTAACCTTTTCCTGCCGTTTGCACCAACGCTTGATTGGGCGAGTTGCTGCCCGATAAAAACAATGACATGCCAACTGCGCCATCATTGCCGACCACGGCAACCTCTGAAGAAGCACCGTTCTCTGTCATATATAACAATGACACTATTGCCGTAGTGGGAAAGTACATATAGGTAGGTGTTTTACCCGATTCACATAACACTTGATTGACTGAAAAATCGACCTCTTCCATATCAGGCTCTACCTTATCCCACTCATTTTGGCTCAATGCAGCGAGCAAATGGTTTTGTGGCTGTAAAAAAATTGGACTATTTGGTAGATATTGGTTGGGTGTATTTTTTGTAAAAAGCTCAGCGACCATGTTCATGATGTACCCCTTTGTTCAGAAGTCACATCATGCTGGTTACTAAGCAAACTATTTATCAGTAAATAACTTAATCTTTTGTAGGTTTAGCCTTACTTTTTATGCCCTATGCCTTTTGGTTGCTAACTCACTCTTTCGCGATCCATAGGTATTAGAATATACCCATGTAAATTCTGCCCCCAATAAAAATATCTGCGCCGAATAATAAACCCATAGTAACAGCACAACCAAAGAGCCAGCAGCACCAAAGCCTGATGTAACTGCACTTCTGCCAACATATAAGCCAATTAAATACTTACCTATCACAAACAAAATAGCCGTAATAAATGCACCCAGCCAAACTTCACTCCAGTGTATTTTCACACGAGGCATCAGTTTATAAATCATTGCAAACATCATTGTCGTCAATACAAAACTAACAGTTAAATTGACCAGGCTGGCCATTAAAGTCCAATCATTAAATAGTGGCGACCACCACTTGCCAATTGCAGACAGCCCAGCGCTTAACAATAAAGAAACCATCAATAAAAAACCAATCCCCAGTATCATACCAAATGACAATAGGCGTGATTGTATAAGCGCAAATAAGCCACGAGCTGTAACGCGCTCTGGTGCATGCCATATACGATCAAGCGACGATTGCAGCTCGCCAAACACGCTAGTGGCGCCAATTAGCAGCAGTAAAATACCAATAATCGTGGCCAAAGCACCTTCAGCAGATTTGTTCACATTTTGCAGCAAGCCCTGCACAGCTAACGCACCTTGCTCGCCCATTAAGTTTTGTAATTGGCCAGCAATTTCTCCACGCGCCGCTTCCTCGCCAAACATAAAACCGATAATAGATAATACGATCAACAGCAAAGGCGCAATTGAAAACATGGTATAAAAGGCCAACGCTGCACCCATGCTTTGAGCATAGTCGTTGTTCCAAGCAATTAATGTATTTTTGATTAAAAACCAAATTTTTAGCATTAAAATCGCCACAAATCAGCTAGGCAATAATTGCATCTAAATCTGCACGCTCGTAAAAACGATGTTGCGCTATCGCTTTAACAAATCGCTCAATAAATATTTTATCGACTGCTTCACCTAAGCCACCAATAACACCTGCAGCTTTAAATTCAGCATTTACTGCACCAGCAGATTGGGCTGCTTTATTAAGTAACAGCACACCACCATCACTAACAGCAATGGCTTTGCCATGTTTGTAGGCTTCTTTTACAAATAATACAGCGTTTGCATCAGCACATAAAAGTTTAGCACTAGCTTCATCACCTGCAATTAATAGTGCATCAAACAGTACCGATGACACTGTGGGTAAGCTATGATTGACATGCAATATTTGGCCTTCATTGCTTGTAATATCACCCAGCTTTGATGCCAGCAATTTAACGACTGCCCCTTGTGCTTCCAATGCTTTGCGTAGTGCGTTTACCACTGCACCATTAACATTATTGCTAACCAAAACGGCGACTTTTCGCCCAGCAATTGAAGTGTCAGGCACGTCTGCCATGCTTAAAGCCGTATCCATTTTTGGTTTATCTGTATAAGGTACATCGGCATGTCCAATGGGTGGCGCAGGCAACTTCATGCCCAAACCATCTGCTACGCGTTGCGCCAACTCTATGTCAACTTGCGTTAATGTTGCTACCATGCGCTCACGAATAGCTGGCACCTCAACTTTTGCTAATTCAAAACAGAAGGCTGCAACGATATGGTCTTTCTCCCAATCGGCTTGGCTTCGCCAAAATAAAGCAGGTTGAGAGAAATGGTCTGCAAAGCTTGGGCTACGTGCGCGTATTTTGTTACCTTCCATAGCTTCTGGATGGCTTACAAATCCGCCTTGCTCCCATGGCCGTTGCATTGGGCAGCCGCCGCCTAAAGTATTGGGTTCATAACTGACTCTGCCCTTAACAATGGTATGACGCATGTGGCCATCTCGTTGATTATTATGCACTTCTGCTATTGGACGATTAATCGGTAACTCATGAAAGTTCGCACTGCCTAAACGCGATAATTGCGTATCGGTATAAGAGAACAAACGGCCTTGTAATAGCGGATCGTTACTAAAATCGATGCCTGGTACTAAATGCCCTGGGTGAAAAGCCACTTGCTCTGTCTCGGCAAAATAATTATCTGGGTTGCGATTTAGCGTCATTTTGCCGATAATTTGCACAGGCACTAATGATTCTGGGATTAACTTGGTTGCATCTAACAAATCAAAATCAAACTTGTGCTCATCGGCCTCTGGTACAATTTGCACGCCTAATTCCCATGCAGGATATTGGCCGTTATCAATCGCATCAAATAAGTTGCGGCGGTGAAAATCGGC
>JANOWA010000189.1:0-6458 GCA_031417675.1 Methylotenera sp. | reverse complement strand
ACGACATCAAAAGTTTGTTGGGTAAAAGTATTCGCATCGAAAAATTCTATATCAACTTGATTTTGCTGTGCATTATAGTTGCTCGCAATAATGGCCTGTGCGTCAATATCCACGCCAACTACTTGCGCTGCACCTAGTTTTTTTGCAGCAATCGCCAGTATGCCAGAGCCACAACCGTAATCTAAAACGCTACTGCTATTTAGGGTTTGCTCTGTTAGCCATTCTAAACATAAACTGGTGGTTGGGTGGCTACCCGTGCCAAACGCTAAACCCGGGTCTAGCACAATATTAACGGCGTCAGCGTGAGGCGCGGTATGCCATGTTGGTACAATCCAAAGTTTTTCGGTGATTTTAATTGGGTCAAATTGCGCTTGCGTGGCGCGCACCCAGTCCTGCTCGGCAATGACTTCTGTTTTAAATTGAAAGTGCGCAATGCCTGTTTGTTGGCTAAGCGTTTGCACAATCGCATGTATATCAGTCGATTCGTCAAACATGGCGGTAACAATGTTTTGTTGCCAAATACCAGGTGGCGGATATTGAATATCATGGCTACTTGGCTCACCAAAAATGGCTTGTTCGGCCGCAGTATCTGCGTTGGCATCCTCAATACTGGCAGAAAGCGCGCCAATATTCATTAGCGCGTCGCTAATTAAATCGGCATTTTGTTCTGTTGCATCAATTTTAAGAAGTAGCCAAGCCACAGAGTATAGTTAGCCTACTTATGGCCAATGCCTAATTTTTGTTCAAGATAATGAATGCTGGTGCCGCCCAAATGAAACGCCGCATCGGCCATTAAATCGGCATGCAGGGGGATGTTGGTTTTAATGCCATCAATCATCATTTCACTTAGCGCAATGCGCATGCGCGCAATGGCTTGGTCGCGCGTGGCACCATAAGTGATGAGCTTGCCTATCATCGAATCGTAATTCGATGGCACGGTATAACCCGCATAGGCATGCGTATCAATACGCACGCCAGGGCCGCCCGGCATGTGGAAGGTGCTAATTTTGCCAGGTGACGGCACAAAGTTATACGGGTCTTCGGCGTTAATACGGCATTCAATGGCATGGCCGCGCAGCTCAATATCGCGTTGGCGGAACTTTAATTTTTCGCCCGCCGCCACAAATATTTGCTGCTGCACTAGATCTAGCCCAGTAATCATCTCGGTTACCGTATGTTCCACTTGCAAACGGGTATTCATCTCAATAAAGTAAAACTCGCCGTTTTCGTATAAAAATTCAAATGTACCTGCGCCGCGATATTTAATTTTACGGCAGGCATCGGCACAGCGTTCGCCAATTTTGTCGCGAATTTTTGGGCTCAGTAAAGGTGATGGCGCTTCTTCAATAATTTTTTGATGGCGACGTTGCATCGAGCAATCACGATCGCCCAAAAACACCGCGTTACCATGTTGATCCGCCAATATTTGAATCTCGATATGGCGCGGATTTTCTAAAAACTTCTCCATATATACCATGGGGTTGCCAAAAGCGGCTTGCGCTTCGGCTTTGGTCATGTTGATGGCATTGATTAGGGCTGCCTCAGTATGCACCACGCGCATGCCACGCCCGCCACCGCCGCCTGCGGCTTTAATAATGACGGGGTAACCGACTTTTTTGGCGGTTTTAATATTTTCCACAGGGTCGTCAGTTAATGCGCCTTCAGATCCTGGCACACAGGGCACGCCCGCTTTGCGCATGGCATCTTTGGCCGAAACTTTATCGCCCATTAAACGGATTGTCTCGGCTCGCGGGCCAATAAACACAAAGCCGCTTTGTTCTACACGTTCGGCAAAATCGGCATTTTCAGATAAAAATCCATAACCTGGGTGAATCGCTTGCGCATCGGTCACTTCTGCCGCGCTAATCACCGCAGGAATGTTCAAATAGCTTAAACTAGAAGCTGCAGGCCCAATACAAACCGACTCATCGGCAAGCTTTACGTATTTCGCTTCTTTATCGGCCTCAGAATGTACTGCCACGGTTTTAATGCCCAGCTCGCGGCAGGCGCGCTGTACACGTAGAGCAATTTCTCCACGATTGGCAATGAGTATTTTTTCAAACATCGATTAACCAATCACAAATAAAGGTTCGCCGTACTCAACTGGCTGGCCGTTCTCGACCAAGATTTTTTTGATGACGCCCGTAAAATCACTTTCAATTTCGTTCAAGAGTTTCATGGCCTCGATAATGCACAGTGTTTCACCAGCCGCTATTTTAGAGCCCACGTCCACAAAGGCTTTTGAATCAGGTGAAGAAGAGCGATAAAACGTGCCAACCATGGGCGACTTTACAATATGGCCTTCAATCTCTGCTACAACTGGCGCGGCGGCAACGGGTACTGGCGTAGCATGTGACGCAACAGGCGCAGCCACATAATGCGCAGCAGGTGCATGGTTTGGCATTAAGGCGCGACTAATGCGTACTTTTTCTTCACCTTCGGTCAGTTCTAGCTCCGAAATACCCGATTCTTCCACCAAATCGATCAGTTTTTTAAGTTTACGTAAATCCATGATAACCCCAGTATTGGCTTAAATTTATAATTAGAATAATTGATTATTTTATTTGAGACGGCTATTTGTTGAGTGTATTACTTGCGTAGCGCAAGGCAGCATAATACCCTTCTGCACCTAAGCCGCTAATCACGCCCACCGCAATATCGCTAAAATAGGAGTGATGTCTAAAACTTTCGCGTGCAAATACGTTGGATAAATGCACTTCCATAAACGGAATTTTTACTGCAGAAAGCGCATCGCGGATGGCGATAGAAGTATGCGTAAACGCGGCGGGGTTGATAATAATAAAATCCACTTTATTGACTGTCAGCGATTGAATTTTGGTAACAATATCCGCCTCAGCATTGCTTTGATAAGCCTCTAAAGCAATATTGGTTTGTTTAGCCATGGCCTGCAGATTGTTATTAATGTCGGCTAAAGTCAAGCTACCATAATGCTCTGGTTCGCGCGCGCCGAGTAGATTTAGATTAGGGCCATGCAGCACTAATACAGATTTAGTGGTCATTGCGCGCCCTTATTGCAACATTTTTATGTAGCTTCATAAACACAAGTTTGCCGAACTTGTGCGTTTTTGTCCAGCAAATTCGCAGAAATTAAGCGAAGTTATGGTGTGGATAACAGCTAAGTGATTGATTGAAAAGCTAAACTCTGTTTTTAAATTTAGCTTTTAAATTAATGCAATAATGTGGAGAGGGTTTCTTCTAATAACGGTTTTGTTACGCGGCCAAAATAGGTTTTTGCAACTGTGCCATCGGCCTTGATAATCACCGTGTAAGGCAACACATCTTTATCGTTGCCCAAGTTTGTGGCGTATTGCATGCCCTCCATATCGGCCGCAAATAGCGGGTAGCTTACCTTGGTTTCTTTGCTAAATTCGCTTATAGCGCCAACATCGTCAATCGCCACACCCAGCACGATTACATTTTTATTTTTATAGGCAGTATTTAATTGTGATAACTCGGGCATTTCTTCGCGGCAAGGCTCGCACCAAGTGGCCCAAAAATTAAGCACCACAATTTTGCCTGCATATTGTTTTAGGGCTTGCGGATGACCTTTTTCGTCTGGCATTGTTGCAGAAAATAAGGCTTGGCTAGCGGCTTTGCCTTTATCATCCGCTTGCGCATTCAGCATCAAATAGCGCGCAGCAAAACCAAGCGTGATGATTAACGCAAGGTAAAAAATAGGGCTTTTTAATTTGGATAACATCGGTTTTTGCACCATAGGTTTACTGTACTTTATTTAATATTGCGGCGAAATCATCCACATTTTTATAGCCAATCACGCGGGTTTTAACTTCAGCACCTGTTTTGTCGAAGAAAATAATACCAGGTGGGCCAAACAAGCCAAAGCGTTTCAGCAACGCTTGGTCATTATCATTATTTTCGGTCACGTCTGCTTGCAATAAAACCATACTGGTCAGCGCAGCCTTTATTCTGGCGTCAGAAAAGGTGAGTTTTTCCATCTCTTTACACGATGTACACCAATCGGCGTAAAAATCTAGCATCACCGTTTTGCCATTGGCGGCTTTAATGGCTGCGTCCAACTCAGTCACCGATTTTACGCGAGTAAATGGCAGCGTGTGTTTGGCGCTTAAGCCCAGTAAATTATTCACTGGCGCAGTTAAACTGGCGGGCAATACAGGCCACGCGATGTAAGCCGCCATCACCAACATAAGTACGCCAAACAAGTTGCGCACTGCCGTCATCCAGCCACCCGCTTTTGGCAATAAACTACCTGCGGATGCGCCAATTAACAATAATGGAACACCCATGCCGATTGCCAGCGCGAACAGGCCAGCACCGCCCAGCAACACGTTATGCGTTTGGCCAATGTAAATGAGCGCGCCTGCCAATGGCGCGGCAACACAAGGGCTGACGATTAGCGCCGATAGCACGCCCATGATAAACACGCCTAAAAACTCGCCACCTTTTAGTTTGTTGCTGGCATTTAATAGCTTGCTTTCAAACGCGCTGGGTAGTTTTAACTCGTAAAACCCAAACATCGAAAATGCTAACACAACAAATAGCAACGCCGTTAAACCCAATACCAGCGGGCTTTGCAGCGATTGCGACAATAAATTACCCGATAAACCCGCCGCAACACCAGCCAACGTGTAGCTAAGCGCCATGCCCAGCACATAGGCAACCGATAAACTGAACGCATGCAGCTTTGTGGGTTTAGCTTGCTTGCTTTGGCTGCCCACAATAATGCTGGATAAAATCGGAATCATCGGCAGCACACACGGCGTAAACGACAATAATAAACCCGCGACGAAAAACCCCGCGATGACTAGCCATAAATTGCCGCTTTTTAGCGCAGTCGTGGTTTTGTCATCGTCACTGGCAATGCCGCTGGCAGCCGCGCCAGTGCTAGTGCCTAGGCTGGCGTTTAAAACTGGTAAAGTGATATTAAAAGTTTTATTTTGTGGCGCGTAGCACAGGCCTTTTTCGCTACAGCCTTGATAACGCGCGTTAATTTTCAAGTCGCTGGTTTTTAAATTACTGTCAGCGTTATTAACGGCAATATTGGCAAAAAAATCGTGGTGATAAACCTCTTGCTTGCCAAAATTTTTGTCTTCTTTAATTTCAGCTGTAGGGAGTGTTGCATCCAATATTTTGCCACTGGCATCTTTAAATTGAATGCGATTTTTGTACAGATAATAGCCTGGTACTATTTTAAAATTAGCGGTTAAATGGTTAGCATCTTTTGCCGTTATATCGAGCTTAAAAGCCACATCGGGAGATAGAAATTCTTCGTCTTTTTGCTCGCTTGGGCTGTCTTCGGTAAACTGATTTTTAAGCGTGCTACTGCTTTCCGCCGCATAAAATAAGGGCGTGCAAAATGCTGCAACTAAAAGTAATACAATACTGCCTAAAATGCGTTTCAATCAATGCTCCAAAGTAAGGGTTAATGCTTGCAAAATGCCAACATGCCCCAAATTAGTAAACTCATGTTGTTAGAAAGTTCTTGTGTATGCGATTTTTAATAGGCCTAATTTTACTCGCTTTTCCGCTCGCCGAACTATTTCTGCTGGTCGATCTCGCCCATCGCTACGGCTGGTGGTTGCTATTATACTTAGTCGTCGTAGGCCTGCTGGGCTTACAACTTATCAAGGGCGAAAAATTATTGCTATCGGCCAAAATGATGCAAAGCGTCGCATCAGGCGGCAATCCAATCAAAACTATATTAGGTAGCGCGCGCAATATGGTGGCTGGCGTGCTGCTTATTATCCCAGGTGTGATTAGCGATGTGATTGCAGTCATTTTACTGTTAATCCCTATTAGCAGCAGTAAGGAAAACCCAATCGGCGCGACTAATCAGCAACAGTCAAACTCAAGCTATCAACGCGCACCAGCCGCAAACGATGACGTGATTGAGGGTGAATATACTCACGTAAACGACGATTTTGACAAAAATCCAAAATAAAGACCTGATAAAAAGTAGAACCTAACATGAATAAAGTCACCATTAAAAATAGCGGCCACACCTTTGAGGTGCGCCCCAGCCAAACCGTGCTGCAAGCCGCCATAGAAGCGGGAATTAATCTGCCTTTCGGCTGTCGCAACGGGGCATGTGGCAGCTGCAAAGCCAAGCTAGTTTCTGGCAAAGTCATGCATAACGATTACCAAAGCAGCGCCATGAGCGATGCAGAATTAGCCGCTGGCAACTCGTTACTTTGCTGCGCTATGGCCTTAGAAGATTTGGTGATTGAATGCCGTGAAGTGGGTGGTTTGGCAGGCATTAAGCCACGTATTTTGCCCGCACGTGTGGCTAAAAAAGAACAGCTTTCGCATGATGTTATCGCGCTGCACCTGCAATTACCAGCGAGTGAGCGCTTACAATTTTTGGCTGGTCAATATGTTGAGTTTATTTTAAAAGATGGCAAACGCCGTGCATTTTCTATTGCCAATGCGCCGCACGATAACGACTTTTTGCAGTTGCA
>JANOWA010000188.1:0-1987 GCA_031417675.1 Methylotenera sp. | reverse complement strand
GTGTTATGGATAGGCGCACGCCAAGTTTCAGCGGGTACCATGACAGGTGGCGAACTGGCCTCATTTGTGCTCTACGCCTTAATGGTAGCAGGCGCTGTGGGCACAATGGCCGAAGTATGGGGTGAAGTGATGCGCGCCGCTGGCGCAACGGAGCGCTTACTAGAACTGCTGCATGCCGATGCCGCCATCAAAGAACCCGCCAATGCGCAACAGCTATTAAACCCAAAACAAGCGGCCATTAGCTTTAAAAATGTGTTGTTCCATTACCCATCGCGCCCGCAAATTGCAGCACTAGATCATGTTTCGTTAGAAATTGCCGCAGGTGAAACCATTGCACTGGTGGGGCCAAGCGGCGCTGGCAAAACCACCCTATTTCAATGCTTGCTAAGATTTTATGAGGCGCAATCGGGCGAAATTAGTATCAACAATCAAAATATTGCTTCGTTGAGCTTAAATAGTTTACGCGGCAATATTGCAATAGTCCCGCAAGATGCAGTGATATTCTCCGCCAATGCGCTTGAAAATATTCGCTATGGCAAACCAACCGCTACCGATAACGAAGTCATCGCCGCTGCAAAAGCCGCACAAGTGGATGAATTTATTCATAAATTACCAGAAGGCTACCAAACCTTTTTGGGTGAGCGCGGTACGCGATTGAGCGGCGGCCAGCGCCAACGTATTGCCATTGCACGTGCAATACTTAAAGACGCACCGATATTGTTATTAGACGAAGCGACCAGCGCTTTGGACGCGGAGTCTGAAATACTGGTGCAGCAAGGTTTAAATGCAGCCATGCAAGGCCGTACAACTTTGATGATTGCGCATCGATTAAGTACCGTACAAAAAGCTAATAGAATCATCGTGTTAGAAAATGGTAAGATTGTCGAAATTGGTAGCCCAGCGGCACTGAAAGAGCAGGGCGGTTTGTATGCGCGGCTGGCTAAGTTGCAGCTTGCTTAGTTTATCTAGACTTAGATTATCGAGCATTAGTTGATACAATATCAGCAATTCAATTACACGCTTTAGGCTGAATTTTGGCCTGCAAAACTATAATGACACCTAATAAAATCGGCCGAAACGACCCATGCCCGTGCGGAAGTGGCAAAAAATTTAAGCAATGTTGCGAGCAAACTGGCACCGCGCCTGTGCAATCTGTATCGAACGACTTTAACCCGCAACATGCGCTGCAAACCGCCATGGCGCAGCATCAAGTAGGCAATTTGCCACAAGCAGAAGCGCTGTATAAACAAGTGCTGCAAGCTTTACCCAATCAGCCAGATGCCTTGCATTTGCTGGGCTTAATCGCAAAGCAAAAAGGTGACCTTAAAACCGCCGCCCAACTCATGCGCAAAGCGTTGGCTGTAAGCCCCAACTATGTTGAGGCTTATGTGAACTTAGGCGCCACATTACAAGAACAAAATAATTTAAGCGATGCGGCCGATTGTTATCGCAAAGCAATCGCGCTACGCCCCAATTACGCCGAGGTACATAGCAACTTGGGCGTAGTGTTAAAAGCGCAAGATAATCTGCACGAAAGTGCGCAAAGTTTTGTGCGTGCGCTTGAGATAAACCCAAGCTCTGCCGAGGCTTTTGCAAACCTAGATGCACTGTTAAAAGAAATGGCCGCGCCTGACGAAGCGCTAATTTATTACCGCAAAGTGTTGGCGATTTCGCCCAAACTCATCGCTGCGCAGCAAGGCGCATACTTGGCGCTAAGCCGCACTGTGCCAGAATGGCATGTGCCGATGATGAACGAGCAAAATCGCAACCAAGCCTATTATGATGCGCTTAAAGCGGTAGTTACAGATAAATCAACCGTGTTCGAGATTGGCACTGGCTCTGGCTTATTGGCCATGATGGCAGCCAAATTAGGCGCGAAACAAGTCACCACTTGCGAAACCGTGCCGCTGATTGCAGAAACCGCGCAGCAAATTATTAAAGACAATAACTTTGAAAACACCATCAATGTCATCGCCAAAAAGTCGAC
>JANOWA010000187.1:0-4162 GCA_031417675.1 Methylotenera sp. | reverse complement strand
GGGGCGCACCAAGTCGCGGTCGCAACCTGTAATGAGGCCATCCATAAACTCCACTACGCTAACTTTGCTGCCTAGCGCATCGTAAACCGTACCCATTTCTAGCCCAATAATACCGCCGCCAATCACTAGTAAACGCTTAGGAATATCATCTAATTTTAGCGCGCCTGTAGAATCCATAATGCGATCATCAATTGGCGCATTGGGGAATGGTGTGGCTTGCGAGCCTGCCGCGATAATCGCGTGTTCAAAGCTAACGTTGGTAACGACGCCATCTGCGCCAGTCACCGCGATTTGTTGAGGTGACGTAAATTGTCCATTGCCGACCACTACCGTCACCTCGCGCTGTTTGGCCATTTGGCTCAAGCCGCCTGTTAGCTTGGCGACCACATCGTTATTTTTCCAGCTTTTTAACGCGTCTAAATCAATCTTAGGTGCGCCAAAACTAACGCCATGCGCGGCCGTTTCTTCGGCCTCGGTAATGACTTTTGCCGTGTGTAATAGCGCTTTAGATGGAATACAGCCGACGTTTAAACAAACGCCGCCCAGCGTGCTATAGCGCTCAATCAACACGACTTTTAAGCCTAAATCAGCCGTGCGAAAGGCTGCCGTATAGCCGCCAGGGCCGCTACCCAAAACGACCACTTGCGTTTGTATTTCCGTTGTTTGCATACCGTGCCTTTTTTTATCTAAAAATATTTTGCAATTTTAGCATTAAACCTAGCGTTTCATCGCCTTGAGCGGTGTAATTGGTAGTATGATTTGCTTGTCAGCCATCGTAAAAAAATTAGCGAACCGTCAATTGACCATAGGATAAGTATGCCGTTTTTAAACGCAGTGTTTAACTTAATTAAACTGTTATTTGTTGGCGTTTGGCATATGTTCGCTAGTATTTTAGGTTTTATCTTTGGCTCTATTCATTACCAAGCACCCGCTTGGTTGCGCTGGATAATCGCTAAATTGGGCGGCAATGTTGCTAATTTCCGTGCAAAAATTAATGCTAAACCGCTCAAAAGTTTAGGTGTTTTTGTCTTACTAGCAGCACTTGGCGCAGGCGCTTGGCATGGCTACCAACTTTATGAGGCGCGCCCAAAGCCGCAAACGGTTAAAATTGCATTAACCGCGCCTACTAGAACGGTGATTGAAGAAAATCTCCCGCCAAACCCACTGGTTTTGGTGTTCGATCACTCGGTTGCGCCTATTGCGCTGGTTGGTAAAGATGTAACCGATGGCATTAGCCTGATGCCTGCATTGCAAGGTACTTGGCATTGGGATAATGAAAACACGCTGACTTTTAAGCCCAAAGCCGATTGGCCAGTGGGCATCACACACAAAGTGAGCTTAAGCGCAAAGGCACTTACGCCTAAAACTTTATTAGAACAATCAGCGCTCGAATTTGTGTCGCCTGCTTTTGCGGCCAGTATTAGCAGCAGCGAGTTCTATCAAGACCCGACCAATCCTGCCATGAAAAAAGCGGTGATTAATCTTAATTTTAGCCATCCTGTTGATACCGCAAAATTAGAGAAAAGCATCACGCTAAAAATGCGCAGCGCGCAAAAAAGTTTGCTCGATTTTGGCGGTGACAAGACGCCATTTGTGGTGAGCTACGATAAACTCAAACTGAACGCTTATATTCATAGCGCAACCTTAAATATCCCTAAAGACGATAGCGTGCTGGATGTGGCCATTGGCGAAGGTTTAAAGGCGGCTCGCGGCGGTAAGTCGTTTGAAACCGCACTTACACAAAGCATTAATGTGCCTGGGCTTTACAGTTTGCAGGTGAGCGATATTGCGCCAACCGTCGTCTCGAATGCGCAAAATGAGCCTGAGCAAATTTTGGTGCTAAGCGCATCAGCTGCCGTGCACGAAAAAGAAATGGCGTCACACATTAAAGCATGGGTACTACCGCGCGATAAACCCAATAGCAAGCCAGAAGAACTGCAATATCCCCATGTGTGGGGCGAGCAAGAGATAACGCCAAGCTTGCTTGCAACAAGCCAAGCACTTGATTTACAACAAATTCCAGCCGAGCGTGAAAATATTGAAGTGCATTCTTTTAAATACAAAGCCAACGTAGGCAAGTATTTATTTGTGCAAGTGGATAAGGGCCTAAAATCGTTTGGTGGTTATCAATTGGGCAAAGTCAGTGCACGTGTGTTGCAAGTGCCGCCTTTTCCTGCAGAAGTTAAAATTTTAAGCCAAGGCTCATTATTGGCCTTAAGTGGCGAGCGCAAAGTGGCGATATTAACGCGCGATTTACCTGGCGTGCAGATGGAAATTGGCCGCATTTTACCAGGTCAATTGCAACATTTAATTAGTCAAAGCAATGGTGCTTTTTCTAGCCCAGAATTTACTGGAACCATTGATACCGACAACTTAACCGAGCGTTTTGAACGCAACATTCCACTGCAATTAGCGCCAGGCAAAGCGCATTACGAAGCTTTGGATTTAAGTGAGTATCTCAATAAAGGTGAACCAAAACGCGGAATATTTTTACTAACCGTTCGTGGTTACCAGCCACTTAAAGTAGCCGCTGAAGCAGAAAGTAATTGTTTGGCAGAGAATGAGGCAAAAGATATCAATGGCAATGGCGGCGAGTCGTGCGAACCGAACGCAGTTGAGCCCGTTGTTACGACTCAGCAAAACCCTGCCGATTTTCAAGATAAACGCCTGATTTTAGTGACTGATTTAGGTTTAATCGCCAAAAAAGAGTTGGATGGCACGCAAGTGGTGTATGTGCAATCCATTCACACGGGCTTGCCTGTAGCAGGCGCAACAGTTGAGGTGATGGCCAAAAATGGCGCAGTGATTTTTAGCCAAACCACCGATGTAAACGGGCGGGCTAATTTTGCTAAGCTGGATGGTTTGCAACGTGAACGCGCGCCAGTGCTGTATTTGGTGAAAAAGGCGGGCGATTTAAGCTTTCTGCCGATTAATCGCTATGACCGCAATTTAGATTACTCGCGTTTTGATGTGGGCGGCGTGGCTAATGCGGCCTCTAGCGATAGTTTAAACGCGTATTTGTTCTCAGACCGCGGTATTTACAGGCCAGGTGACACCATGCACATTGGCGTAATTGTTAAAACCGCTACTTGGGAGCGCGCCTTAGACGGCTTGCCGCTAGAAGCTGAAATTTTGGATGCGCGCGGCTTAACCGTAAAAAAACAGACCATTCATTTGGGCAATGGCGGCTTTAACGAGCTAGAGTACAAAACGCTGGAAACTGCGCCAACAGGCACTTATACGGTGAATGTATATTCAGTGAAAGACAACAATGCGTATCAGCAATTAGGTTCTGTCACTGTGAAAGTGCAAGAGTTTTTACCAGACCGCATGAAGGTAAAAACCTTATTTGCCAAAGAGTCAACGCTGTATCCAGAAAATAACGAAGGCTGGTTGAATCCAAAAGACTTAAAAGCCAATGTCAATGTGCAAAACTTGTTTGGCACGGCGGCTGAGAATCGACGCGTGACGGCGACCTTAACGCTAAGCCCCGCTTACCCTGCGTTTAGTGCCTATAGCGAATATGCGTTTTATGACCCACTGCGCGCCAAAGAAGGCTACAGCGAGAAGTTGAGCGATGCGACCAGCAACGCCGAAGGTGTAGCCGAATTTAAGCTTGGGCTAGAAAAGTACGCCAAAGCGACCTATCGACTCAATATTCTCACCCAAGCTTTTGAGGCGGGTGGTGGGCGCGGTGTATCCAGTGAAGCAGCGACACTAATCTCTGAGCAGCCCTATTTGGTGGGCTTTAAGGCCGATGGTGATTTAAATTACACTGCAAAAGCCAGCAAGCGCGATGTGGAGTTGATTGCAATCAACTCAACGCTACAAAAAGTGGCTACAGATGATTTAAGCTTGAATTTTGTCGAGCGCAAATATGTATCGATGTTAATTAAGCAAAATAACGGTACGTTTAAATATGAATCGCGTAAAAAAGAGGTGGTGATTAAAGAAACCCCTTATAGCATCAAGGCCGCTGGTAATCATTTAAGCCTTGCGACCGAAACGCCTGGCGACTTTGCTTATGTGCTTAAAAACAAAGAAGGCCTAGAGCTAAACCGTGTGGAATATAGCGTAGCGGGGCTTGGTAATGTCAGTCGCTCGCTAGAGCGCAACGCTGAGCTGCAATTGGTGCTGGATAAAAAAGACTATAAAGCGGGTG
>JANOWA010000186.1:0-3551 GCA_031417675.1 Methylotenera sp. | reverse complement strand
CATTGGCATATTGCTAGCGTTACTGGTGGCCGCACTACAATTCACCTCGCTAGCACAAGTTGTGCCAGTTTTATTGGTGTTTGGCGTGGGGCAAATTGTAGAAAGTACCTTGCTAACACCCAAACTCGTTGGCGAGCGCATTGGCTTGCACCCCGTGGTGGTGATTTTTGCTTTGCTAGCTGGCGGCCAATTATTTGGCTTTGCAGGCGTGTTGCTTGCTTTGCCTGTCAGTGCCGCCATTGCCGTGGGCTTACGCCACACCAAAGATAGCTATTTAACTAGCGACACGTATTTAAAATAAGCTTTTAAAATAATTTGTTTTAAAACCTTTTATCATTGCAATGAAACAACTCCTACTCGACATTAAGCCGCCTGCGCCGCCCACACTGCAAAATTTTGTGGTCGGCCGCAACGCTGAAGTGCTTTCTAGTTTACATGCCGCTATTAGCGGCGATTACCCAAGTTTTATCTATGTTTGGGGCGAAAAAGGGTGCGGAAAGTCGCATTTACTATCGGCCTGCAAGGCAGTATCTATGCGGGTGGCAGACGATGTGCATTTGCTAGATAACGACGCGCAAATTGCCTTATTTAATCAATATAATCAGCTAAAAGAATCGGGCGGTTTTTTAATCACCGCTGGTTTGCATGCGCCCACACAGATGGGCTTGCGCGATGATTTAGCCACCCGCCTAGCTTGGGGCTTGGTGTATCAACTGCATCCACTTAATGATGAGGAAAAAGCGCAAGCACTCCAACAACACGCAGCAGAGCGTGGCATGAAGCTGCCTGATGAAGTCACCGATTACTGCCTACGCTATTTACGCCGCGATTTACCCACTCTGATGACAACGCTTGATGCACTAGATGAATGGTCACTTGTCACTAAAAAACCTGTCACTGTGCCGATGTTAAAAAAGCTGTTGCAGTTAAATTTAGACATTTAGAGCTTCATCTTGCTCAAGCAAGCCAGTTGTTACAAACAAATCATCTACCCAATCTCTTTGCTTTAATTGAACGATTAACTCCGCAGTACAATTAAGCATCCAAGACTCTCCTAATGCTAATTCTGACCTAGCATTTGAATTTTCGAAAATCAAATAAACAGCCGTTTCTCCACCTCTAAAAGGCTCTATTAAATCTCTAAGTTCAATTGCTGCTGAAGTATTTAAAAAAATCACAAGCCTAGAAGCCTCTGAAAGAATTGGTTTATTTATGCTTAGACAAGTTTCAAATACAGCTTTAACTGCAACTTTTAAAGGTAGCTGAAAAAACTCTCTTCTTGGATTTACTCTATAAGAATCTAATTTTTCATGTATTAACTTCTCTGCCAATTCATAATCTACGACATCTTCTTCATATAAAACCTCATAGGGGTAAGGAACACCCGTTACAGATGAAAGCTGTTTTGCTCGTGTTTCTGTCTCATTTATAGTTCTTCCAATTTTTACTAACGCATCCTTAAACATCGGATTCCGCAAAATGTATATTTTTCCTGGGCTAAATATTACATTCACTTGTATGCCTTTATTTTTCATCTTTATTTTCTCAGTTAAGTCTGCATCAATAAGTATCATACATAAACATTCCAAAGCAAACTTAATATAAACTTACATTATTGGTAGATAAATACTATCCTTAAGGTCAAACATGTTACGCATCACTGAAATAAAATTACCTTTAACCACCTCAGCCGAAACTGGGCATACAGATGCTGAAATTAGAGCAGCGTTAATAAAAAAACTTGCTATTAATGTGGCAGATTTAGTCAGTTTTTCTATTTTTAAGCGTGGGGTTGATGCACGAAAATCGCATGCTATTTTGTTTGTTTATTCGCTAGATGTGGTGGTGAACGGCGAGGCAAAATTGTTGGCCAAGCTCGCAAAAGATCCACATGTAAAGCCAACGCCAGATACGGATTACAAGTTTGTTGCAACCACCATACCCCCATCCCAACCTTCCCCCTCAAAAGGGGAAGGGGTAAAAATTAAGTTGCGGCCAGTCATTATTGGCTTTGGCCCTGCGGGCATATTTGCCGCACTAATTCTGGCGCAAGCTGGTTTTAAGCCAATTGTATTAGAGCGCGGCAAAGCGGTGCGTGAGCGCACCAAAGATACTTGGGGTTTATGGCGCAAAAGTACCTTAAACCCAGAATCGAACGTGCAGTTTGGGGAGGGCGGCGCGGGCACATTCTCTGATGGCAAGCTATGGAGCCAAATTAAAGACCCAAAACATTATGGCCGCAAAGTGTTGCAAGAGTTTGTAGCAGCTGGCGCGCCGCCAGAGATTATGTATGTAAGCCACCCACATATTGGCACGTTTAGGCTGGTGGGTATGGTGGAAACGATGCGCAAAACCATTGAAAGCTTAGGCGGTGAGATTCGTTTTGAATCGCGGGTGGATGATATTGAATTAGTCAATCAACAGGTGCAAGCGGTAGTACTTGCCAATGGTGAACGCATTACAACTAATCACTTAGTACTAGCGGTTGGCCATAGCGCACGCGATACATTTGAGATGGTGTATAAAAAAGGTATTTATGTTGAAGCCAAGCCGTTTTCAATTGGCTTTCGCATTGAGCATCCTCAATCATTAATAGACAAGGCGCGCTATGGCAATAGCTATAGTGAAGATTTATTAAGCAAACTTGGCTCGGCCGAGTATAAATTGGTGCATCACGCCAGTAATGGCCGCAGTGTATATAGCTTTTGCATGTGCCCAGGCGGCACGGTGGTGGCAGCAGCGTCGGAGGAAGGCCGAGTAGTAACCAATGGCATGAGCCAATATAGCCGTAACGAGCGCAACGCAAACGCAGGCATTGTGGTGGGTATTACGCCAGAGGTGGATTACCCAGACAATCCATTGTCGGGCATGGCATTGCAACGTGATTTAGAAAGCCATGCTTATATGCTTGGTGGCAGCAACTACGCCGCACCAGCGCAATTGATTGGCGATTTTTTGGCAAATAAACCTTCTACCCAATTTGGTGAAGTATTGCCCAGTTATACGCCTGGCGTGCATTTAACCAACTTAGACTCTGCCCTGCCCGAGTTTGCCATTAGCGCGATTCGCGAGGCGATTCCACAATTTGCCAAACAGGTTCGCGGTTACGATTTGGCCGATGGCTTGCTAACTGGTGTAGAGACGCGCACCTCGTCGCCGATCAGAATAAAACGTGATGATGAAACGCTGCAAAGCATTAATACCAAAGGCCTGTATCCATGCGGCGAAGGCGCAGGTTATGCTGGCGGTATATTATCAGCAGGCGTGGATGGTATTCGCGTAGCCGAAATGGTGAGCTTGAGTTTATTGAAAGTCTAATATGCACTTAGCTTTACAGAGCACTTTGCCAGATATAACAATCGTTTCAAATATTAGCAAAACATTTGTGTACCGTCATTCCAGCGCAGGGTGGAATCCAGTCGATGTTCAAAACGCGGTGACTTACTTGTATGACACTAGGTATCATTTAACTTGATGAATTTTAAAAAAAATTACACTTTTGTAGCCGTTGTTAGCATGTTGCTTGCCTGGATTCCAGCCTGCGCTGGAAT
>JANOWA010000185.1:0-3389 GCA_031417675.1 Methylotenera sp. | reverse complement strand
TCTAAAAAGTTGATAATGCTTGGGTCAATCGCTGTAATTTCGCCCACTTGGCCGACATCTATCATCTTTGTGGGGTCGTTTAAGTCTTCCATTAACAGTTTATGTGCGTGAATAAAATTTCCATCTTGGCCTGTTAAACCTACCGCTTTGCCGCCATGGCGGTTGATTAAATTCACGATTTATTTATTAACTTGCCCGCCCAGCACCATTTCTACCACGTCCATGGTTTCGGCATCTGTTACACGCATGCCTTGTATAAACTCGCCTTTTTTGCCCAGCTTGTCTAGCATTTCGTTAATTTGTGGGCCGCCACCATGCACTACAACGGGGTTCATGCCAACCAGCTTAAGCAGCACCACGTCTTGCGCGAAACATTGTTTTAAATGCTCGTCTGTCATGGCGTTGCCACCATATTTAATGACGATGGTTTTATCGAAAAACTTTTTAATATAAGGTAGCGCTTCTGCAAGCGTTTGCGCTTTTTTCGCGGCAGTGGTTTGACTTAGCATAGGTTTTCCGTAAGCTTTAGATTAGATTATTTAGATTTGCGTTATTGTAACTAAATTCTGTGCCTAAAACGTAAGCTAAAGCGTTTTAACAAATACTTTTGATTTTCGCTGAAAGTTATACATTTTTTTCTTTTCATGCGGTAACTCTTCAACCGATTGCTCAACAAAGCCACGTTCTAAAAACCAGTGTTCGGTGCGTGTGGTTAGGCAAAAAAGTTGTTTAAACCCTAAACTTTTGGCTTGTTGCTGGCAATAATTAAAAAGCTTATCCCCGCGCCCGCCACCACGATATTCTGGGTCAATCGCTAGACAGGCAAATTCAGCCATATTTTTGTTTGGTTTTTCAGCATCGGTAAACGGGTGCAAAGCCGCGCAGCCAATGGTGCGATTGTCGTGTTCCATCACATAAAAATGGGTAATTTCCATCTCTATACGCTCGCGTCCACGACGCACCAAAATACCTTCATCTTCTAGCGGCTCGATGAGTTTTAAAATACCACCCACATCGTCAATATTGGCTTGGCGCATGCTTTCCAGCGGCAATTCGGTTACCATCGTGCCAATGCCAGCATGGGTAAAAAGCTCTTGAATGATCGCGCCATCAATATGGCGACTAATCAAGTGCGTGCGCGCCACGCCGTGCTCGCAAGCCCTTACTGCGGCTGGTAAGTAATAAGTCACATCTTCTGAAAAGTTAATCGGCTCATCACTGTCTTCAATATTTTTTAGCAGATTTTTAGCTTTGTCGGCCGTCATTTCACGTAATAGTTCGCCACGCAAATTTTGCACACCAGTGCTGTCCATGAGAAAAATCAGCTTATCAGCATCCAGTGCAATCGCGGTGCTTACCGCCACATCTTCTAAGCTTAAATTAAACGCCTCGCCAGTGGGCGAATAACCAAGCGGTGATAGCAGCACCAGCTCGCTATCGTCCAAGCGTTTTTGTATGCCAATGGCATCAATTTTTCGCACCTCTCCCGTATGTTGTAAATCCACACCATCGCGCACGCCCAGTGGTTTTGCCGTCACAAAATTACCGCTTGCCACGCGAATGTCTGCGCCTGCCATGGGCGAGTTAGCAATGCCCATTGAAAGCAACGCCTCAATTTCAACCCGCACTGCACCATTGGCCTCTTTCACCGCTTCCATCGCGGCATCATCAGTCACGCGCAAGCCATTATGAAAGGCAGGAGCAAGTTTGTCGCGCTTTAAACGCTGTTCAATTTGTGGGCGCGCGCCATGCACTAAAACCAGCCGCACTTCTAGGCTGGCCAGCAAATTTAGGTCATGTGTTAGCGCGATAAATTGTTTTTCATCGACAATTTCGCCACCAAATGCAATCACAAACGTGCGCCCACCAAAGGCGTGAATATAAGGCGTGGCGCTACGAAACCAGTTTACAAAGTTTTGTGGCACAAAATCTGTGGCTGTTGATTGGTTAATTGTGTTTACAATTGATGACACGCGATATTGCGCTAGATTATCTTGCACGCCCAATGGTTGTTTAATTGCATCGTTTTCAGCATATAAATTGGCAGGCGTGGTGTTAAGTGCAGCCGCAATTTTACGCAACAAGCTTTCGTTAACGCCCAACTCACCACGCTCTATGCGCGATAAATTGCCCGCATCTGCCAGCGTTAAATAAGCCAGCTGCTGCAAAGTCATGCTGTGCGATTTACGTAAATTGCGAATATGCTGGCCAAGCGACATAAATACACCTTAATATGTAATATTTACAATATATTACCATTAATATGTAAATTATACAAATTATTTCACTCTAAACCTAAGTCTTTCACAATTAAATCTTCACGTTTAATTATTGCATTCGCATTTAAAAAGTGCTTGTGTAATATTTGCTTAAGTCGCGTAAATACTTGTTCTTCGTCAAAAGTATTGTTTGGTTTTATTAGCAACTTTGCATGACAAAGTCGTGAAAATTGCCCAATTGTATAGATTTCACCAGCTTCTTCATCTGTGATTTTTATATCAAATTCTTTCTCTGCATAAAGCAAAAATTCTACAGTATCTAAACCCATTTAAAAATCTCCCCACAGCGTCTGCATAGCAGCAATCGCCGTTAAAGCGGCGGTTTCGGTGCGTAAAATGCGTGTACCAAGCACGATAGATTTAAAACCTTGCGAAAGTGCGGCATCAATTTCTGCTTGGCTTAAGCCGCCTTCTGCGCCCACCAATAACTCTATAGCGTATCGCTCAATATAGTCTGCGGGTTTTGGCAATTCGGCCAAGCGCAGTGCGCCAATTGGGTTAAGTAAAATACGCGTAGCATTATTTTGTGGGCGATTGGCTAACCATGCCGATAAGCCAATAGGGGCGGCCACTTGCGGCACAAATGCGCGACCAGATTGCTCGCAGGCTGCATATACAATACTTTGCCAATGTTCTAGCCGTTTTTGCGCGCGCTCGGGCGAGAGTTTTACTACGCTACGTGTAGTGGTAATGGGTACAATTTGCGTCACGCCAAGCTCGACCGCCTTCTGAATCGTATAATCCATGCGATCGCCGCTGGATATGCCTTGCAACAAGGTAATGTTAAGCGGCGATTCATTTGTAATTTTTACACAATTTTTCACAATCGCTAGTACTTCGCTTTTTTTAATGCTGGCAATCGCACAAGTGTAATCATGTCCGTCACCATTAAATAACACAAGCTCGTCGCTAATTTCTAGCCGCAACACGCGCGTGGCATGGGTGGCAGCGTTGTCGCTTAGTTTGACGGTTGCGCCAATTTGTAGATTTTCGGGGTTGTAAAAACGTAAGTTGCTCATGCCTACATTCTATACAAAACAGTTCAATCAGTCATTGCGAGGCGTTAGCCGCGGCAATCCAGCTTTTACGTGTACATAATTAAGGATTGCC